>JAQVOZ010000031.1 GCA_028702365.1 Candidatus Omnitrophota bacterium
CGCGCGCCATCTTTATCAATAAAAAGCGCTTCCTGTGCGGATGAATACTTTGTCCCCAGCTTAAATATGTGCCCGATTTCAATCATCCTGCGCTGCGATAGCAAGCTGCCACAATTGGGGCAATTAGGCATATCCTTAAAATGCTTATCGCACTTTTCGCAGCAGCAAAGTACATCTTCTCCGATTTCTGCCGGAACCATAAATTCATGCGAGGTGCTTCCTCCCATTGCTCCGGGGTCGGCCTCCGTCATTATGAAATTTAGGCCGCACTCTTTAAATATTGCCTGATAAGCGGAAAGCATTATATCGTAATTTTTGGCTAACCCCGCTTCATCTGTATCAAAACTATAGGCATCTTTCATTATAAATTCGCAGCTTCTCACGATACCAAACCTCGGACGCGCTTCGTCCCTGAACTTTGTCTGTATCTGGTATAAAATACGCGGAAGCTGCTTATAGGAAGAAACGCTTTTTTTGACAATTTCCGTAACCTCTTCTTCATGTGTCGGCCCGAGGCACAAAGTGCGGTTTTTCCTGTCTTTGAACTTAAACATAACCTCGGAAAGCACTTCGTCACGGCCGGTTTTCTGCCAAATTTCAATAGGCTGAAGCGCGCTCATTAAAATTTCCTGCGCGCCGGAAGCCGTCATGTGTTTTCTTATAATATTGCTTACATTCTCAAGCACCCGCAAACCCAAAGGAAGATAAGAATATATTCCCGATGAAACCATATACAAAAACGAGCCTTTCAAAAGCAGCTTATGGCTTATGCTCTCGGCAACTTTCGGGTCTTCTCTTAAAGTAAAAATGAAACTTTTGGAGTATAACATGGCTACAAATTATTTCTCCTTGAATATATTCTCGCTTAATTCAACGCCTTTTTTCTTAAACAACGGGAAAAATACCGGCACACTCTTTGCCTTAAACGACCCTGTTACTTTTCCGTCATCCTCGACTTTCTCTATTTCATAACGAAAAATATCATTAAGAACTATTTCTTCACCATTGAGGCGGTCCATGACTTCCGTCATATAGGTTATTTTTCTTGAGCCATCGGTAAGCTGGTCATGCTGCACAATCAAGTCTACACCGGATGCTATTTGTTTCCTTATCGCCCATACAGGCATATATAAACCGGCATAAAGAGCTGTTGTCTCAAGCCTGGTTAAAGCATCAAAGGGGCTGGATGCGTGTATTACGGCAAGGCAGCCTCGGTGTCCGCTATTTAAGGCCTGCAGGTAATCCATAGCTTCTGCTCCTCTTATTTCACCCAAAATAATTCTGGTAGGCCTCATTCGCAAGGTATTAATAAACAAATCTCTTATCGTGATTTCGCCTTTGCCTTCTATATTAATCGGCCGGGTAAGTATACGAACAACGTGTTCCTGCCGCAAAGTAAGTTCAAGGGTGTCTTCAATAACTATAATTCTTTCCGCCGGATTTATATACGAAGAAAGCACCTCAAGAGTTGTAGTTTTACCGCTTCCGGTAGCTCCCGAAAAAAGAATATTTACTTTTGCCTTGATGCAGGCAACCAAAAATTCAGCCATTCTTTCATCAATTGTGCCCAAATCAACCAAATCATTTACCAGGCTTATGCTGCGTAAAAATTTTCTGATAGTTACGGTTGCGCCCCCGACTGAAAGCGGCGGGATGATAACATTAACACGCGAGCCGTCTGTTAGAGAAAAATCCACATACGGGTAAGATTCATCGACGCGCCTGCCGGCAGGGATAAGCATCTTTTCGATTGCGTGGCGCAAGTGAATTTCATCGTCAAATTTTACGTCAGTTGCTAATTTTTTGCCGCTTTTTTCTATATAAACCTTAAAGGGCCCGTTTATCATTATCTCGGTTACATTGGGGTCATCCATTAATTTTTGAAGCGGGCCCCAGCCCAAAAATTCATCGCAAAGCTCTTTTATAACCTTTTCTTTTGATGCATCATCAATTGTGCGGCCTTTTTCTTTCTCCCAGAAATCAAATATCTTTGTTATGCGGTCACGTATGAGCTCTTCGTTAAGCTTAGCATCTGAACCACCAAGAAAACTTAATTCTTTACGCAACTCTTTCTTTATAGTTTTTACATCCATGTTTTCCTCACTTCTTGGAGTAAGTCTTTTATTATATTATTTTCGTCACTATTTCTTAAAATTTTATCCTTTTTGAATATAACCGCTTTCTTCTTACCGAAAGCAGCGCCTATATCAGCCTGTCGCGCTTCTCCCGGGCCATTTACAACGCAGCCCATAAGCGCGATACGAATTGGCGCAGTAAGCCCGCTATCTATAAGTTCTTTATTGAATCTATCGACTATATCTATCAGTTTTACCTCACAACGCGAACAAGTGGGGCACGATACGATTTCAGGGCCGTATTTTCTTAAATTAAGGGCCTGGAGAATATATTTTGCAACTCTTATTTCCAAAAACGAAGGGGCTGTAAGCGACACCCTTATAATATTTCCAATACCTTTTGAGAGAAGCCCGCCTAAGCCTATCGAAGATTTAACCACGCCTGCAAGGTATGACCCTGTAGCTGTTATCCCTAAATGAAGAGGGTAATTGAACTCCTTAGAAAACAGCTCGTTTGCAATTATAGTAGTAGCGGCATCCGAGCCTTTTAAAGATACCATTATATCAAAGAAACTTTCTTTCTCCAATATCCTAATATAACGGCCGCATGAAGAAACCATCTGCCTTGCGAGAGCTTCGGGAGAAGAAAAATTCTTCTTAAATCCGCCGGAATTCACCCCTACTCTTATTGGAATTTTACATGCCTTAGCCTGGCGAACCACCTCTCTTATCTCAGTTGTTTTGGATATGTTTAAAGGATTAAGCCTTATCCCATCAAAACCATTTTCGATGGCAGCCAGGGCAACTTTATAATGAAAATGAATGTCCGCAACCAGAGGCACGCCTATTTCTTCTTTCAAAGTTTTTGCTATTTTTGCATCCCGTTCTTCACGGACCGCAACACGCAAAGCTTCGGCTCCTTCCTTCTCTAAATGTTTTGCTTCCGCAATAAGGCCGCGAATATCCGAATATGGCGTCTTAAGCATACCCTTTATCCTTACCGGATATTTTGAGCCTATTTTTAAATTACCTAGTTTTACTGTTCGTGTCATATTTTTATAAAAAGCTGGCATTAAAACCATTTCTTCCATAAAGTCGGGCCGAACCTTACTATATCGTTATAGAAAACAAACACAATTATCAGGCCTATTATTGCAAACCCTATGCGCGTAAGCGTGTTATCTGCTTTTTCGCTTAACGGCCTTCTCCTTATTTTTTCGATAATAAAAGTTATAATATGGCCTCCGTCAAACAAAGGAAGAGGTATTAAATTTACTATCGCAAGACTGACGCTTAAAATCGCCATAAAGCTGACAAGCGGCAAAAGCCCAAGCTTTGCCGTATCGGCAGTAATTTTATAAATACCTAACGGACCGGTTACTGCGTCCCTGACGGGAAGAGTGCCTAGAATCATCGCGCCAAAGCCTCTTATGGTAATAGATGATATCCTGTAAAGCTCTTGCCATCCCTTTAAAAAAGCCTCAAAAAAGTTATACTTAACTACTGTTGTTTTGACAAAAGGATAGATACCGATAAGAGAAATGTTTTTCTTCTTACCGGTTTCATCTATGGCTTCTTTTCGCTCACACGGCACAGTAGAAGAAAGTTCTTTGCCGTTACGCTCTATTTTAAGGGCTACCGGGCTTTGAGAATTATGAATAATATCGGTCATTTCTTCCCATTGCTCTACCTTCCGGCCGTTGACGGAAATTATTTTGTCTCCTTCCTTTATCCCTGCTTTTTGCGCCGGATAATTTTCGATTAGCTTGCCTACTGTTGTTGGAACATAAGCCGAGACACCTATAGTGTAAATTTTCTTCTTTGTGCCAAATTCATCAAGTATCTCATCTTTTACGGTTGGAACATCAAATATTACAATTTCGTTGCCTCTTTTTATTTTTAATTCTACTTTGTTTTTGCTATTGGAAATTAATTTTTCAGCCTCATCCCACGCCTTAACAGGTTTGCTATTGGTTTCGATAATTTCATCGCCTTTAAGTATGCCTGCTTTTTGAGCTGAAGAACCTGCCTGGACAATACCAACTACAGGATCAATCTGTTTATAGCTCATACCGAGCATGGCAACGCACCAGAAAAGCATGAAAGCAAAAACATAGTTAAACAGCGGGCCAGCAAATACAATTTTTATCTTTGCGCCTACCGGCTTTGAAAGAAATTCATAATCTGCGCCTTTAAGCTCATAGCGGCTGTCTCCGGCTAGCTTAACATACCCACCCAAAGGAAAAAGGCAGATTACAAAATCGGTTTCTTTGCCCTTTCTGGTAAATAGCACCGGGCCAAAGCCAATAGCGAATTTTTCAACTTTTACCTTGTTCATTCTGGCTGCAAGGTAATGCCCAAATTCATGCGCGACTACAAGAATGCTTAAAATAATTATAAAAATCAGAAAATTCATAATGCCCTCAAATATTCCTTTGTTTTTTCTTTTGCGTAAGCATCCCAATAAAAAACATCATCCAATGTTTTTAGCTTAGCTGATTTATAATGGGAAAATATATAATTCATTGCCTTATAAATATCGGTAAATTTTATTTTTCCGCTTAAAAAATGCTCTACTGCCACCTCATCGCATCCGTTTAGAATAACAAGTGAATTATCTTTCCTAAGTGCAGCCTTAAGAATTATATCCAGAAGCGGAAACTGGCCACGCTTTAGCGGCTGAAACGAAAGCGATAATCGGCCTTTAAAATTAGATGCTTTTAATGCATCTATGCGCTTAGGGTAATTCAAGGCAAAGGAAATTGGCATCCGCATATCCGGCGGATACATACAGGCGAAAAGTGTTTTATCTGCAAACTCTGCAAATGCATGCACTGTCGATTCCCTATGAACAACAATACCAATATTTTCGTAAGGTAAATTGAAGAAATAATGAGCTTCTATTACCTCAAAACCCTTATTTACCAGGGTTGCGCTATCGATTGTAATACGCCTGCCCATACGCCAGGTGGGGTGCGACAATACAGTCTCTGCGCGAACCTTTTTAAGGTCTTTTGGCTTATAATTAAAAAGCGCCCCGCCTGAAGCAGTCAAATATACTTTGCTGAAATTATTTTTCAGGGCAAAAAACTGGTATAACGCATTTATCTCGCTATCAACGGGCAATATTTTAGTTTTGAATTTTTTTGCCTTGCTTAAAACAAAATTACCAGCTGTAACTATAGATTCTTTATTGGCGAGCGCAATTTTTTTTGCATGCTCGATATTTATCATAAGCGGGCGAAGCGCCGAGATACCCGAAATGGCCATAAGCGAAGTATCGCAATCTACAGAGGCAAAATCCCGAAGGCCATTTTCTCCTTTAAACAATTTTATTTTTTTAGTAAGATGCCTGACTTCTTCTGCGCTTTTTTCATCAACAACGCAAACATAGGAAGGAGAAAATTCTTTTATCTGAGCGCAAAGCGTATCGGTATTGCTGTGCGCGCATAGGCCAAGAACCTCAAAGTTTTTTTTGTTTCTCCTTATGACATCCAGGGCGTTTTTACCTATTGAGCCGGTTGAGCCAAAAATATTTATCGTTTTCATGTTAATTTTTAAAATTTATAGTAATTTCTGGGTTAATTTATAAAGACGGAAAAGACAAGCTCTCTTTCATCATAGTAACGTAAAGATAGAAAGTAGGGGCGGTAAAAATTATACTGTCTATTACGTCAAGAACGCCTCCCATACCGGGGAAAATTTTTCCGGAATCCTTAACCTGGCAATCCCTCTTAAGCAAAGATTCAAACAGGTCTCCGAGCTGGGAAATAATTGCTATTATAATGACTATAAAAAATTTTTCAAAAAACCCTATACTTTCTACAAAAAAAGAGAATATTACACCCACTACAAGGCTCGTAAAAAAACCACCGACAGCGCCTTCAAGCGACTTCTTGGGGCTTATCCTTTCTAGAAGCGGCGTCCTTCCATATTTTCTACCCCACAAATAGGCTCCTATGTCCGACGACTTGGTGACCACCACCAAAAATGCGACCAATAAGGCTCCTTCAGGAAGCTGCCTTATCCTTATCAGAAAACTAAAACACCATGAAATATAGATAATACCGAAGACTGTCGTTGAAAGTGATAATATTGCCTGGTGATTTTCTTTTTTGGTAAGCTCGAGGACAAAAAGTAGAAAAAGGCCAATGACTACAAATAGAAACTGCCAGCCTTCTTTTATAGAAAAATGGAAATATATCGTTATAGGTATAAAAGCGCCTACAGCTATCCCAAAAATCTTAAAGAGTTTCACCCCTTTTTTCTCAACCATGTAAAAGAACTCATATAATCCCGCGATTATGAGAAGAGTGGTTATAAACCCGCAAACAGGATAATAGCTGGATGCCAAAACTACAACCAGTCCCAAAAATAGCGAACTCAACAATCTTTTACCCATAAATTTTTCCAAATCTCCTTTCCCGTTTGGAATAAACTTCAATTGCCTTGTTCAACTCTTCTCTTGTAAAATCCGGCCAATAAATTTGTGGAAAATAAAGCTCCGTATACGCGAGATTCCATAACAAAAAATTGCTTATACGCTCTTCCCCGGAAGTCCTTATAAGTAATTCCGGATCAGGAAGGTTCCCAAGCTCCAGATATTTTTTGAAACATTCCTCAGTTATCTGCTCCTCGGTTACTTTGGAATCTTTAAAATCCGCCAAAATCTTTTTTACTGCTTCTAATATATCCCACCTGCCTCCGTAATCTATCGCAATATTGAAGATGAACCCGTCATTTCCGGATGTGGCGCTCTCAACTTCTTCTATTTTTTTGATTGTATTTTTGTCCAGCTTATCACGTCTTCCAATTATCTTAAGCTTTATATTCTGCTTCTCCAATTCTTTTTTGTAATTATTGAGAAAATCGTTCAGATAAGAAAAAAGCATGGATATTTCGTTTTTGGGCCTGTCCCAGTTCTCAGTAGAAAATGCAAAGACAGTTATAATCTTTACCCCTATTTCCTTTGCCGCTTTTACTATCTCTTTTATCCTCTTTGATCCTTCGCTGTGACCTGCTATACGCGATAGCCCCCGCGCTTTTGCCCAGCGGCCGTTACCATCCATTATTATTGCTATATGCTGCGGTATATTCATTGTTACACAGATTAACACAAATATTTGAAATTCCAAACAGCAAGCACATCCGCCACATTAATACATTATTTAGGCGGATACGCCTCGGGCGCAAAATTCCAAATAATCTCCAAATTCTAATTTTACAATGACTAAAAATATTTACATTCCGAAAATTGGAATTTTGATCATTGGAATTTGTTCGGGATTTGTGATTTGGAATTTCATAATCGTTTACCTTATTAAAAAGAAAGGGGGCCTTTTCTGCCCCCTTGGAAAATCAAAAACAGTTGATATCGCCCCTACTTCTTCACATCTGGCTTTACTTCTGAATCCTGCTTAATAAGCTCATCTGCAAGGTTATCTTCCAATTTGGCTTTAAGCTTTTCAAGCTTTGTAAGTTCTGTTTTTAACTCAGTAACCTTTTCGTTGGCTTTGTTAACATCTTCAGTAAGAACTTTATTCTTCTCGGTAATTGCGCTATTTTCCGCTTTCAAATCTTCTATTGTTTTTTCAAGGGTCATATTTTTCTTTGCCAGCTCCTCACGAAAACCGGACAAAGAATTTATTTTAACAAGCAAAGAAACTCCCGCCACAACCAGAACCATTATCAAACCTACCAATAGACTTAAAATTAGAGGTTTGTCTTTCATTTCAATTCCTCCTCTCCTTCGCTAGAAGGTTCAACCGCATTGCCCTCAAAATTTCCTTTTTGTACTTTCTTTACTGTTTTGGGCAATATTACAATTTCAACTCTTCTGTTTAACTGCCTGCCCTCTATGGTATCGTTAGCCGCAACCGGTTTATACTCTCCGTAACCACTCGCTGAGAGCCTTTCCGGGCTAACACCTTTTCCTTCGAGGTATTCAAGCACGCTTAAAGCGCGATGCGCTGACAGTTCCCAATTCGATTTCCATTTTGAATGCTTTATAGGCTGGTTATCCGTATAGCCTTCTATACCTATATTATTTTCCGGAACGTTTTGTACAAGTATATTTGCAACTTTATCCAAGCTTGAAAAACTTTCCGGCTTTAAATTAGCCTTGCCGGAATCAAAAAGAACCTCCGAAACAAAAGTAATTACAAGCCCTTTTTCTTCCATGCTAAGCCTTACCTGCTTATCTTTTATTTCTTTTTCTAAAGTCTGCTCAAGAAGGCCTTTTGTATTTCTTAATTCTTCAAGTTCCTTTTCAAGTGTCTTAATGCGCTCTGCATCAGAACGCCTGCCAGTCTGGAATATAACCGCACAACCATTGATAAAAATAAAACAAAACAATAGGCTAAACACCAACAGTTTTTTTCTCATATCTACCTCCTCTTGAGAAAAACAATCAAAAAATTGCGCAAAATAATAGATTTAAAATATCATAATTGATTGACAAAGTCAAGGATTAAAGGAAAGGCTCTTCCTCCAAAGAACTGTTGGAATTGTTTAGCGCATAAACTGAGGTTGTGTCTTGATTTGGACGGAGCCTCGTCCGGAGGACTCGGCACCCCCTCGGACATTACGTCCTCGGTCGCTTCGCCGGAATCCGTCGTTCTCTTCCTATTCTTCGCTTCGCAAAGCTTCGCTGAACATCTTTATTAATGTGCTCAGGTTACGGTAAACCATCCCCGTTTCTGGTCGGATGGTTTACGCTTACGAACATTCTCAACGATATTCCGGCTCAGACGGAGCTTCGCCGGAATCCGTTGTTTCTTTTTGAATAAAATGTCATCAACGATATTCCGGCTCAGACGGAGCTTCGCCGGAATCCGTTGTCCTTTTCCTGTATGTTGCGAGAAAACATCTCCATTTCTGGTTAGATGTTTTCTCGCGATAAGTAGGACAACGGAGAGGGTGAGATTTGAACTCACGGTGGAGACAAGCCCCACACCGGTTTTCAAGACCGGCGCTTTCAACCGCTCAGCCACCTCTCCGATGAAAAAAAGCTATATAGGGTTACTCCTTATTTTTCAGTGGCGCTGAGGAAATCCTTCCGAAGCGCCTCAAAAATTGCGCGTTTTACTACTTAATTCCCCGCCTTGCAAGAACTTCTTCAATTTTTGCTTTCAAAGTAGGCGCATCTATTGGTTTTATCAGATACAGCTCATCATACAGCTGCGCAGCCTTTACCTGGAAATCCATATCTTCTTTGGCGCTAAGCATAACAACCGGTATAGTTATGGTTTGGGGGTCCTTTTTGATCTTTTCCAACACTTCAAAACCGCTCATTTTAGGCATCATTATATCTAAAATTATGACATCGGGTTTAAATCTTTTTGCTAGTTCCAGTCCTTTCTTGCCATCGGTAGCTGTTTCTACTTTAAAACTCTCATCAAGCTCAAGGTTCATCTTAACCAATTTACAAAAACTTTCTTCGTCATCGATAATTAAGACTTTTTTTCTATTCATTCGGCCTCCTCTCTTTTAGGCACTCTTAAAAAAATACTTACCTTGGTGCCTTTACCTTCAGTGCTTTGAATTTCAATTAACCCTTTATGCATATCTATTATGTTTCTGCTCACATACAAACCTATACCGCTGCCGCCGTGCAAGCCTTTGGTCGTAAAAAATGGGTTGAAAAGTTTCTTGAAAACTTCCGGAGGTATACCTTCGCCGGTATCTGTAATCTCAACCACTAGAACCTTTTCTCCGGACTTAAAGTAATCGTCTCTGCCGGAAATGCCCTGCTTTGGTTCAGAAAGAACTTTGTCGTAACTACGAATAAAGATTTTTCCTTTTTCAGACATTGCCTGTACAGCATTCATTATTAGGTTTACGAATACCTGCTCAAGCCTGTTTTTATCTACAAATATGTGGGGAATATTTTTTTTCTTATCTGTTTCTATATTTATATTTTCAAATTTGATATTTGCCTTTACCAACTCCAAGGCGCCGTCAAGGATATTATTTATATCCTCTAGCTTCACTTCGAGCTTTTTGGCTTTTGCAAAATCAAGAAGGGTATTAACTATACTATTGGCGCGTTTTGCGCTTTCCATCATCATTGAAAATGTATTGCTTATATCTTCTTTGCGGCCAGGAAACTTAGCCTGTAGATAATTTATCCCCTGAATAATTATACCTAAAGGATTTTTTACTTCATGAGCAACGCCGCTTGCCAAGAGGCCAATTGCATTTAATTTTTCAGCCTGTACGAGCTGATCTTGTGCTTCCTTGATTTGCTCATATGCTGTGCGTAGTTCTTCCTCAACCTTCTTTCTCTCGCTGATATCTCTTGCGGTACACACTATCCAGGTATCACTGTCATCTTGCCCATGCATTACGGAACTGCTGAAAAGCACCGGGACTTCCCTCCCATCTTTAGTTTGGTAATAACTTTCGATATTAAGGATAGTACCGGTACCTATTAATTTTTCTACATTACTTCTTTTGAGTATGGATTTTTCCGAATCGGCAAAAATAACTTCGACTTTTTTCCCCACAAGATCTTCCTCTTTATAACCAACCAGATACCGCAAGGCCTCATTAACCATGCAAATGTTTTTTTGCCCATCCACCACCATTAAAGGGTCAATTATAAACTTATTTAAACTATCTTTTATATTTTTGACATCAAGCATAAGCTACACCAAACACTTGTCATGTTTTCTTTTATTCCTGAAAAACTCAACAAGAAGAGCGGCGCACTCCTCGCGAAGCAATCCCCTTTTTACCTTAATCTTATGATTTAAACCCAGGCTATTGATGTCGATTTTTGAACCGAACGCCCCGGTTTTGGGGTCTTCTGTGCCAAACACTACACTTGCGATTCGTGAAAGTATAAGTGCCCCCGCACACATACTGCAAGGCTCAACTGTAACGTAAAGTATGGAGTCATTAATCCATTTTGAACCTAAAAAATTAGCGGCCTGTGTGATTGCAATCATCTCAGCATGAGCAGTCGGATCCTTTAGGCGTTCAACCTGATTATGGGCCTTTGCTATAATCTGGTTCTTATAAACAATAACTGCGCCC
>JAQVOZ010000211.1 GCA_028702365.1 Candidatus Omnitrophota bacterium
TGATTTTGACAGAATACTTCTGGTTTAAAAATACACTATGCGTATACTTGTTTTAGCTGCCGGTTACGGACAAGATTGTACCCTTTAACACTAAATTTACCAAAATCGCTGGTGCCTGTATGCAACAAGCCGCTCATGAATTTTCTCATAGAAAAAATAAATGTTTTAAAGGAAAAATTTCCGGTTGAAAGCGTAGTAGTTGTATCCAATAATAAGTTCTATAAAAATTTTCTTAGCTGGAAGAAAAAATACAAAATAGATATCGATATCGTAAATGATGGTTCCAATAGCCCCGATGACAGGTTGGGGGCCATAAAGGATATTAATTTTGCCATAGCCGGAAAATATGATGACTGGCTTATTCTTGGCGGAGACAATTTATTTGAAGACAACTTAACTGGTTTTGTTGATTTTGCCTATAAGAAAGATGGCCCGTGCGTAGGAATATATGACGTTAAGGACAAAAAAAATGCTTCTCGTTATGGGATTATTGAGATAGATAAAAAGAAGAAAATAATAAGGCTTGAGGAAAAGCCAAAAAATCCGTTTTCAACTCTTGCTGCGACGTGTATTTATTTTTTCCCCAGGAAAACTCTCAATTTCTTGGATGTTTTTTTAAAAACTGAAAAAAATACTGACGCAGCAGGAAAATATATAAAATGGCTTGCAGCAAAGACCGATGTCTATGGTTACTTACTTAACGGCAGCTGGACAGACATAGGCCACATAGATTCTTTAATGATAGCAGAAAAAGAATACAGGCAATTGAAGGAGGGAAAATGCAATTAGGTGACGTTAGAAAAAAAATAGATAGAATAGATGCTCAAATAGTTAAACTTCTTAACGAAAGAGTGCAGGAAGTTATCGAAATCAATAGGATTAAGACAAAAAATAAATTAAGCAATTATTCTGCCGAAAGAGAAATGAATATATTAAAACGGCTTAAAAATATAAGTAAAGGCCCCCTTGCCTTAGCTGACCTTGAAAACATTTTTCGAGAAGTACTTTCTTCCTGCAGGTCTTTAAAATCAGCGTTAAGAGTGGCTTATCTTGGCCCACAAGGCACATTCACCCACCTTGCTGCCATAAGGAACTTCGGAAAAAAAGCAGAATATATTTCTGCCGAGAGCATAAGCGATTGTTTTGATAAAGTAGACAAACTCGAGGCCGATTATGCAGTTGTACCCATAGAAAATTCAACAGAAGGAGTTATAAATTATACTCTTGATATGTTTGTCGATTCCAATTTAAAAATATGTTCAGAGGCAACCTTAAGCATTTCTCACTATCTTTTGGCCGCGTCTAATATTGCTTTAAGTAAAATAAAAAGGATATACTCAAATCCTCAGGTGTTTCCGCAATGCCGCATTTGGCTTAGCCGTCACCTGCCGGGTGTTGAATTTATTCCTACGAATTCAACGGCAAAAGCGGCGATAGCGGTAAAAAAAGATAAATCAGGAGCTTGTATCGGCAATAAAATTCTCGCTGAAATTTACTGCCTTAAGACGATAGCTCAATCAATAGAAGATTCTTCTTCTAATCTTACGCGGTTTTTGGTGATAGCAAAATCCGACAGTGCTCCTTCCGGAAAAGACAAAACTTCTATTTTATTTTCCGTAAAAGACAGAGTCGGAGTGCTGCATGACGTGTTGTACAGTTTCAAAAAATATAATATCAATCTTACTAAAATAGAATCCCGTCCCTCAAAGAAAAAACCATGGGAATATTACTTTTTTATAGATTTCGAAGGCCACCGCAATTCTGCGCATGTGCAAAAAGCACTTTCTAAGCTTAAACAGCAATGTGTTTTTGTTAAGATCCTTGGGTCATATCCAAAAGAAAGTTAATTACGGAAATTATTGTATACGAGGAGTTAAATGTTATTTAAAAAAGGATTAAATAAAATTACGCCTTACGAGCCTGGAAAACCTATCGAAGAGGTTAAAAGAGCGTTAGGGCTCAAAGAAGTTTACAAACTTGCTTCTAATGAGATTCCTTTTGTCCCTAGTTATATCAAGAAAGCGGTTTATAAAGAGATAAACAACATAAACCGCTATCCGGAGGGCAGCTGTTTTTATTTAAGACAAAGCCTGGCTTCCAAGTTAAAAATTAAGAAATCGCAAATTGTCTTTGGAAACGGTTCGGATGAACTTATCACTCTTACTTTGCGTGCAACTATCGAAGATAAAGACGAAGTAATTATAGGCTATCCAACTTTTCTTGTCTATGAAATACAGGCAGGCGTTTCCGGGGCAAAAATAATCAGGGTGCCGTTTAGGAACCTGCGTTACGATTTGGATGCGATGGCAAAGAAAATAACCAAAAAAACAAAGGTTATTTTTATAGCCAATCCGGATAATCCTACGGGAACATATGTCACTCAAAAGGAAGTTGAAAAATTTCTTAAAAGTATACCTAAAAACATATTGGTTTTCTTCGATGAAGCATATTTTGACTTTGCTCCTTCGGACTTTCCAAAAACTTTTGATTTCTTGAAAAAAAGAGGCAATATTATCATCTCACGCACATTTTCCAAGGTTTATGGCCTGGCAGGGCTGCGTATCGGCTATGCTGTAACGACTGAGGCCATTGCAAGCATGCTTAATACAATAAGAGAGCCGTTTAACATAAACAGATTTGCACAGGTAGCTGCTCTCGCTGCAGTTAAAAATGATAAGTTTCTTAAAAAGACCCGTGCATATATTCTTAAAGAAAAAGAATACCTGTACAAAGAATTACGCAGGCTAAATA
>JAQVOZ010000212.1 GCA_028702365.1 Candidatus Omnitrophota bacterium
AACGCGGGCAAGCGGACATGTTATCAAATTCATACGCGAACCATCAGGAAGGGCAACGTCTCCAAAAGGGTTATAATAAGATATAGGTTTGCCTGCTTTAGCGTAAAATTCTTCTATAATATCGTTTATATCTTCTTCCGTAAAGGTTAGCTCAATTTTACTTTTGACGCCGCCTATTTCAAGAAAAGTATCCTTGGACCCGTTTATCATAATTTCGGTAATTTTGGGGTCCTTAAGCAATTGTCTTATTTTATCTGCGCCTAATCCCATAGTTTAATCCTTTGGAACAAATATTTCCCTGGATAAATCAACACCCCTGGCCCTTATTTCGTCATAGAAAGTAGGTATGTAGCCAAGCGGAGTAAAATAGCCCATAACGTTACCGTCTTTGTCAACGCCAGTCTGCCTATAGGTAAATATATCCTGTTAATTAATATGCGTTTCATCAAGCATGCCGACTACTTCGGTAATTCCGATAACTTTTCTTGAACCATCCGACAAGCGCGCAGTCTGCACTATAACATGAATGGCTGAAGCAACTTGCTCTCGTATAGCGCGAATAGGCAGCTCTATTCCTGCCATAAGAATCATGCTGTCAAGCCTTATCAAAACATCATGCGTTGAATTAGCGTGTATTGTAGACATACTTCCATCATGGCCTGTGTTCATGGCCTGCAACATATCTAAAACTTCCTTGCCTCTAACTTCACCGACTATTATTCTATCCGGCCTCATACGCAAAGTATTTTTAAACAAATCTCTTATTGTGATTTCTCCCTTACCTTCTATATTCGGCGGCCTGGCTTCAAGCCTAATCCAGTGTATCTGGCTTAATTTAAGTTCAGCTGAATCTTCAATTGTAACTATACGCTCACGCTCCGGTATACAAGATGAAAGTATATTTAAAAATGTGGTTTTTCCTGAACCTGTCCCGCCTGAAACAAGTATGTTTTTCCTTGATTTAACAGAGGCCTCCAGGAAAAGCGCCATATCCGGAGTTAAGCTGGCAAACCTGTTGATTAAATCATCCATTGTCCAGCGTTGGCGCGCGAATTTTCTTATAGTTAATGTTGGACCGGTCAAAGACAAAGGCGCAATTATTGCATTAACGCGTGAGCCATCCGGAAGCCTTGCATCAACATAAGGGACACTTTCATCAATACGCCTGCCTAAGGGTGCCAGAATTCTTTCAATTACTATACGCACCTGCTCGTTAGTAGTAAATTTTTTACTGGTCAGCTCAATCTTACCGAATCTTTCTATGTATATCTGGTCCTTGTTATTTACCATTATTTCCGTAACTGTTACGTCTTTAAGAAGGTCTTCAAGCGGGCCAAGGCCCAATGCTTCCTCTACGATTTCTTTTGTGATTTTTCTTCTGATTTCCGTTGAAGCAATAAAGCCTCCTGCCTCTTTACTGATAACGTTCGATACGATTTTTTCTGCTTTTGCCCGTAATTCTGCCATTTTCTGGGCGCTTCCGGCATACATCTCAACCTGCACTCTTTTTAAATCAAGCTCCTCGATAAGCTTCTCGTGTACTTGTTTTTTAAACTTTATTATCTGGTCTTCTTCTTCGAGGAGTGTGGTTTTTTCTACTTTTTCAACTACGCCGACACGCTGCCAGAAAACTTCTTCTCCTTCAAAATTTTCCTTGGTTATCCTTACCTCGCTTAGAATTTTATGGCTTATATAAATATCTTTTCTCTCAATCGTATCTTTAGCTAATTTTTGTATAGCACTTGTAAATTTACATTGCGGGTTATCTATGACAAGAGGAATGCCGCGGTTAACGGCAAGGCCGGCGGCTTTTCCTTCGGATGGAATAAGGCCGATGATTTCAGACGGAAGCAAAGTTTTTATTTCCTGCCAGGTTATAGCGCCCTTACTTTCTGCGCGGTTAAGCACTATTTTTGTCATCGTCAGAGGAAACCCAAGGCTTTGAAGGGTATCTAATAACCATTGCGTTTGATAAACCGACAAAATATCCGGCGTGAGCACAAGGCAAATGAGGTTAGAACTCTCAAGGGTAGCTATAAGATTATCCGTAAGGCTCGAACCGGCATCTACTATGATATAATCAAAATCATTCCATATGATAGATATAAAATCTTTCATCATCTGCGGGGTAAAAGAGGTGCGTTGGGCCATTTTAAAAATTGCCGGCAGGAATACGAGATTTCCTCTGTAGATTGCACTGTAATTATCTATGGTTCTTTTCTTTTCTTTAAAGTCTTTAAGGTATTCGATAAGATTAAAAAGGCAGTATTTGCTCTCTACGCCCAAAAGCTTAGATGTCGCCTGTGGAGCGCCTAAATCAAAATCTAGCAGAAATACTTTTTTGTTTTGCAGGGAAAGTTGAACGGCAAGATTTAAGGAAACAAGTGTTTTTCCTACACCACCCTTGGTGCTAAAAAAAGAAATTACCTTCGCTTCCATATTGTATATTATATACTATCTTACGGAAAATTTCTACTCAAGGCAAAACTTGAGGAAGTTAGCGCCTATTTTTTTCGCTGTAGACTATTGGCACATCGATATTCAATTCCCGTATCTCCGTATCAGGCGGAAATGGCGGAAATGATAAACTTTTAACAAGCTTGACTGCTTCTGTATCGAATATTTTATGACCGGAAGATTTCGAAACTTTCACGCTTTTTACATCTCCCGCCTGGCTTATCTTTAAATTCAAAACAACCATACCCTGCCAACCTGTTTGTGCAAGCGAAGGCGGATAC
>JAQVOZ010000213.1 GCA_028702365.1 Candidatus Omnitrophota bacterium
TGAAAGCGGAGTACTTGGAGGCTACCCTGTCGTTGATATTAAAGTTACGTTGATAGATGGTTCGTCCCATGCGGTTGATTCGTCAGAACTTGCATTTAAAATCGCCGCGGAAATGGCTTTAAAGGATGGCTTAAGAAAAGCAGCGCCGGTTTTGCTTGAACCGGTTATGGAACTTGAAGCAATCACCCCAAATGAATATCTTAGCCAGGTAATCGGCGATTTAAATGCGCGCCGTGCAAAAATTACATCCGTTTCCGAGCGAAAAAACCTGAAAATTATAAAAGCCGACGTTCCGCTGGTTGAAGTATTTAATTACGCAGATGTATTAAGAAACTTGACACAAGGCCGAGCTTCTTATACAATAGAACCTTCATATTACGAGCGTGTTCCCGAGGCACAATTGGCAAAAATACTAGGGGTATAATTTTGATTATAAATCTTTTCAATAGGAAAATGGCTTAATACGAAAAGGAGGTGGCCAGATGGCAAAGGAAAAATTTGTAAGAAGCAAACCTCATGTTAACGTGGGAACAATAGGACACGTTGACCATGGAAAAACAACTCTTACCTCAGCTATTACAAAGGTATCTGCGGGAAGGGGTATGGCTACGTTTATATCTTATGACCAGGTAGCGAAAGCTTCCGAGTCACAAGGCAGACGTGATGAAACGAAGATTTTAACTATAGCCATTTCTCATGTAGAGTACGAAACAGAGAAAAGACATTATGCACACATAGATTGCCCGGGCCATCATGACTATATCAAGAACATGATTACTGGTGCCGCTCAAATGGATGGCGCCATACTTGTTGTTTCCGCAGTTGACGGCCCAATGCCTCAGACAAGAGAGCACATATTGCTTGCAAGGCAGGTTAACGTTCCGGCAATCGTGGTATTTATCAACAAGGTAGATTTGATGGATGATCCCGAACTTGTTGAACTTGTTGAGGTTGAAGTAAGAGATCTTCTTTCTAAGTATGAATTTCCCGGAAAAGATACTCCGATAATCAAAGGTTCGGCAACAAAAGCACTTGGCTGCGGCTGCGGAAAAGCAGACTGCCCGAATTGCAAATCGATAATTGACCTTTTAAACGCAGTGGATAGCTTTATTCCTGCACCTAAAAGAGAAATCGATAAGCCGTTCCTTATGGCAGTTGAAGATGTATTTTCCATTTCCGGAAGAGGAACGGTTGCAACCGGAAGAATTGAAAGAGGAAAAGTCAAGGTAAACGAAGAACTTGAAATGATAGGTTTAAAGCCTGAAGTAAAGAAAACAGTTGTTACCGGCGTTGAAATGTTTAGAAAAGAACTTGATGAAGGACTTGCCGGAGATAACGTAGGGCTTCTTTTAAGAGGCGTTGAAAAGACCGATATC
Source organism: Candidatus Omnitrophota bacterium (assembly GCA_028702365.1). GTDB lineage: Bacteria > Omnitrophota > Gorgyraeia > Duberdicusellales > 4484-171 > JAJYOP01. Next base: position 1,377 of record JAQVOZ010000213.1, read on the forward strand.
GAACGTGGAATGGTCTTGGCAAAGCCCGGTTCAATTACACCGCACACTAAATTTAAAGCTCAGATATACTCATTAAAGAAAGAAGAAGGCGGAAGGCACACGCCGTTTTTTGCAGGATACAGGCCGCAATTTTATTTCAGAACTACCGATGTAACCGGTTCTGTAACGCTACCTGCGGGAGTTGAAATGGTTATGCCAGGGGATACTGCTGAGCTTGAAATTGAGCTCATTCAACCTGTTGCAATTGAAAAAGCATCAAGATTTGCTATCCGTGAAGGCGGTAGAACTGTTGGAGCTGGAGTAGTTACTCAGATTATTGCTTAACTGAGTTTACGCATCTTAGTTAGCCACCATGTTCTTGAATGTGAAATATGCTTAAATTAAGAATAAAACTGAAAGCGTTTGATCATCGCATCCTGGATCAGTCTACTCATGAAATAGTGGAAGTGGCTTTGCGTACAGGAGCCAAAGTAAATGGCCCTATTCCGCTTCCGACCCATAAAAAGATTTACACGGTGAACCGCTCGACTAATATTGATAAAAAGTCACGGGAGCAATTTCAGATGGCGGTTCACAAAAGAATAATTGACCTGGATGACCCGACACCCAAGACGATTGACGCCCTACGAAAACTGAATTTGCCGTCCGGTGTCAACGTAGAGATAAAACAGGAAGTTTGAAAAAGTAACGCAGATAGAGGCGCAAGATACGCAGATAGGGATTAAAGTAGAAAGAAAGCTTAATTCTTCTACTCGTGCCTGTAGCCAGGCAGACCTTCTCGTACTTCAACTTAAATTGGTGTTTCTTAAGTTGAAGAACTGCCATTGTTAGTAATCTGCACGACGCTGTAACAAAAAAGTATAAAAATGATTAGGGAAATTTTTGGCAAAAAATTGGGAATGACGCAAATTTTCGCAAGCGATGGCTCGCTTATTGGTGTCACGCTTATTGAAATAGAACCGGTTTGCATATTAGAAGAAATAAAGTATCCGACAAAAGATGTTGCTAGAATCGGCTGTTTCAAATGTCCGGAAAACCGTCAGAAGTACATGAAAAAGCCCGTACTTGGATATTTTAAGAAACTTGGGGTTTCGCCGTATAAGCTTATTCGTGAAGTTGCAATTGAGAAGACGGTTGCGAAAAAGGAAGCAGCTGCGCCTGTTGTTGAGAAGGCTCCCGAGCAGGCTCCCGCAGAGCAAAAAGCAGGCGAGCAAAAAACTGCCGAGCCGCAAACAAAGCCTCAGGTTGGCATAGAAATGTTTAACGAGGGTGATATTGTAAATATCCATGGCACAACAAAAGGAAGAGGGTTTGCCGGTGGTATTAAGCGG
>JAQVOZ010000214.1 GCA_028702365.1 Candidatus Omnitrophota bacterium
GACCGGTCCTAAAGATGATTCCGGAACCAATTCAAGTGGCTTGAGCGCGTTGATTAAAGCTCTCGAAGAACAAGGAAAAGTTGAGGTAGTTTCACAGCCGAAAATAATGCTGCTGAATAACCAGTCAGCTATGGTTCAGGTCGGCACAGTCACAAGCTACGTTGCCAATACCACAACTACAACCAGCTCAACCGGACTTGCTTCAACGAGCGCCACCACAGACCAGGTTCAGGAAGGGGTATCTTTAAGGCTTATGGCCAGCATTTTGGATAAACAGATTATGGTGCAGCTTACGCCGGTAGTAACCACGCTTGACCAGATACGCAGCATTGATATGGGCCAGGGCACGACCATTGAAGCGCCTAAGACATCGACTAAATCCATGCATACCCTGGTTAAAATCAACGACGGCGCAACTATTGCTGTGGGAGGATTGATTACCTCAAACGATAAGCAGACCGAAAAAGGCATACCGCTTTTAAGAAGCCTGCCTTTAGTGGGAAGGTTTTTTGAATACAAAGACAAAACGCATACGCGGACAGAGTTGGTAATTTTTATAACCCCTAAAATATTAAAAAATGATGAACTACATAATTTTTGACAACGATATTTATTACGATAAAGCAGGAAAGACCGGATTTTGCGCCAGAGAGAAGATGGGTTCTGTTTTTAGTGCGAACGAGGAGTTCTCCGTCGCAATCATAGACACGCTACAGAAGCAGCAGGTGGCGCCGGAGAAGCCAATTTCCAAAAGAGATGAGGTTCTGGCTTCTAGTTTTACTGGAGAGTATGTTACTCAATCGGAAAGAATTTCTCCTAATCTGTTTCAGGTTATCGCTGCAGAAAAACCTAAGATAGCGGAAATTTATAAACACCTTGGCTTTGAAAACGTAAAACTTCTGGTTCCCTATGGCATAGCTTTAAGGGAATTTCTCAAAAGTAACGGCTTATTTTCACAAGGCAAGAAAATAGTTTTTCTGGACCACCAGGAAAACCAGGTATTGCTTACTATCTTTAACAATGACCTGTTTACTACCCCCAGAAGGCTGCAAATTACGGTTAAGCGCCTAACCCCGGAAATAATCAGAAGCGAAGAGAATTACAAGGCTTTAAACAAGGATAAGGAAGAAATAACTTTTCTTATCGCCACAAACAGCAAGGAAATCGCTGATGAAATAATTTCAAGCGGGATAGAGGTGAAAGAAAATGTTTTCTGTCTTTCTGAAAGCTACCCGGCATTAACCGGCTTAAGGCAAGGCAGTTTTTCCCTGCACTATCTTTTGCCGGAACATTTTATCCGTTTAAGAAAACAGGCGTTATTGAAAAAACGGGTTTTTAGTTTCGGAATAATTGCCGTTGTGTTAGGAATCCTTTTAACTCTATTCTTTGCAAGCGGAAAAACGAATAAGAATGCGCTTGCGCGCGAAGAGGAGTTGAGGAGCAAAGTGGTCTCCGCCAATAAAACATTGGAAGAGAGCTACAGCGTTAAATATAAGGATATTTTGAAAGAGAAATCTAAACTGAACCTTTCTTATTTTGTCGATTCGTTTATCGGCAACCTTCCTGAAGGATATAGCTTTGAGTCAATCAGCATAATTGACATTGCCGGCGGTTATAAGCTGGAAGCAATAGTCTTACAAAAAACAATGTTTAAGTCTTTTACAAAACTTGTTTTGCCTAGCGCTTTTAAAACGGCGAATCAGGAAAATATTTTAGTAAAAGGCGTTCCCGGAGTAAGGGTTACCCTGGATATTTATTAAACACAAGGAGGTGCGCAGATGTCGTTTATTATCGGGAAAATCACGCGCAAGGTCAGCAAGCAGCACAATGAGTATTTCGTGGGAAAAGTTTGCAATCTGCCGGTAAGAGGCTCATGGGCAAAAAAAGGCCAGGATGATTTATGTATATTTCTGGACAGCGAGAAAATAAATTTTCTCTCCGAGCAAAACAAAGTTAACAGACAGCCTGCTGCGCAAGAGGCGAATAAGCAGCAGTAATGCATAATGCAGGCGGGCCGGCCGGCTTCTCCTTTCGCCGGCTGGACTCGTTTTGCCGCGAGGTCATATGAGAATAATAATTTGTTTTTTTCTGGTTTTAGCTTTGGCGGTTTGTTCCGGCATCTGGAAAGCATTTTCGGACACAAAAGAGGTTTACGGCCGGATAAGAGGCCTTGAAAAAGAGCTTTCCGCAATTTCCGAGGAAACAAAAGCTTTGGATAGATACACAAGCGAAGCAGCTGGCCGTCTGGAAGAGTTGTACGCGGAGACATTCTGCGACATAAAAGAAATCTGTGCTTATTATCATGCGGATTGCGAGATTAAGATTTCTGGAGAAAAAGACCTTGTAAATATACGGGATTTTTTTAAAGCTTCAAAGTACAAAGGAATACATTATATCGATATCCTGGCCCGGGTTGATTTAAAAAACCAGCCGGACGTATATGCGGTCTCAGTTATATATAATGCGCTAAAAACCAGGCCGGTTGAGATACAAAAGCTTAATTTGGAAAAAGATGTGCTTAGCTTAAGCCTGCGGCTTTATGGAAATTAAGGAGGAAAACGACTATGAGAAATTTTTTAATTCTTTTCTTTACGCTTTTTTTTCTGGCAGCATTTGAGAATGCCTGGCCGCAAAATAACCTTTCGGCTGTGGATGTTCTTGATAGCAAACAAAAAGAGACAATCCAGCCGGATAAACCTG
>JAQVOZ010000215.1 GCA_028702365.1 Candidatus Omnitrophota bacterium
TATAGATGAATGGATTTGTTTAAGAAAAGCTATTTTAAAATCTTTTAAGGAAGACTTAAAAATCTGCGGGATATCGCCTAAAACATCTCCGGTAAAAAACGGCTTGGTAAAACCGGCAACTATGTTACTTTCAAAAAATTCCTCTATCAAAAAATAATTTTCTTTCTCTAGCAGCTTCACTTGTGTTTGTTAAATCCTGCGATTCAGGAAAGGTTGATTTCTAAAACTTTTTCGCGGCTGGTTTCTCCTTTTATAATAGTTATATTGTATTTTTTTACCTTGAAATAGTCGGCAATAAGCTCTATTAGCCGCTTGTTTGCCCTGCCTTCTATGGCAGGGGCTTTAATGTATACCCTGAATACACCTTCGATTTCTTCTATTTTTTCTTTTTTTGCCCGGGGAATAACTTTAACTTTTATCGTCATGACTTGCAATTGAATCAATCTTTAATGATAAACTTTCTATTTTTTTCTTTACTTCATCGTACTTCAACGAAGCATTTCTCAAATGCGTGCCCAATACCGCGTGTTCCTGCAATACAATTTCTATATCGCTATCAAGCCTTCTTAAAATATCATAAATTTCTTTGGCTTTTCTTTCTATCTTTAAAGCATTCAGGCCTATAAATATGGTTTTTAAATAAGCATATAACGTGCTTGGCCCTACCACAAAAACCCGTTTTGCATGCGCATAATCCAACATGCTGGTTTCAGTAACTATCGAATAATACACGGCTTCAGACGGAACATACATCAGGCAAAAATCAGTTGTGCCTTCGTCGGTAAAAATATATGTTGAGGTTTCATCCACTCTTTTCTTTACTCCATCGAAGAAACTTTTTTTAAGTTTCTCTCTATCCGTTTCTTGCGCCTCAATGTAACTTTTAAATGTATCCAAAGAAAATTTTGCATCTATGGGCACAAGCCCCTGGGGAAGTTTAATTGCAAAATCAACTTTTTTTCCATTTCTAAACGTATATTGCGTAAGTATAACGTCAGCGGGTAGAATATCCCTGATAAGCGCCTCCAGTATAACTTCACCCACCACCCCTCTTGCCTTGGTTGGTTTTAAGATATCGTGGAAAGACCTGGTAAGATTAAGAATCTGCGAATTATCGCGGTCTAAATTTCCTATCTTTTCATATAGCTTAGATAATTCCCCTAAAAGATTCTTCGAAACTTCCAGAGAATTTGTTTGAGACTGAAGTATATTTTTTGTGAATTCATCCTTAAGGTAATCTATCTTTTGATGAAGCAAATCATCCTGCACTCCGGCATTCTTCTTCAAAAGAATGATAAAGATAATAATAAGCAAAACTATTATTACGCTAAGAAGAATATATATATTCATTTATGGGATTATTTTAAGCTTGCCTTTATTTTAGTATAAATTTCTTCCGGCTCCGGCATTCTCCCTTGTCCATAATCTCCGCAGGCAAGAAGCCCGGATTGAGGATTTAAGAAAATGTATCTTTTAAGTTTTTTAAGCTTATCGGTATTTTCCTGAATTATTGGATTTTTCCACATATTTGTATTCATCGCCGGTGCAAAAATTATCTTTTTAGCTTCCGGCAAAGCGCAGATTACAGTCGTAAGGAGATTATCACACAAACCGTTTGCTATTTTTGAAAGCGTATTTGCAGTTAAGGGCGCAACTACGCAGATATCTGCCCACTCTGTCAGCTCTATATGTTTGATGTTTTCTTCCCCTGCCAAAGCAAACATATCAAGATAAACCATATTGGCTGAAAGCGTCTGAAATACCAGGGGTGTTACGAATTTTGTCGCGGACTGCGTCATTATGACCTTTACAAAAAACCCATCTTTGACAAGGAGCCTCACGAGCTCACATGTTTTATAAGAAGCTATGCCCGCGCATACTCCTATTAAAATATTTTTCTTCATTGATTACCTCCATGTTTAACAATGTTCTCAAGTTTTTCAAAAAGAACATTTTTGGAATTAATTGTAATTATATTACTATTCTTATCTATCATAAAGGATTTATACCCGAGCTTTAAATCATCAAATGCATTAGCTATTACAAAGTCACTTTTATTTTCTTTTAAGCTTTGAAAAGCCTTTTTAACCAAACTTTTTCTTTTTATTTCCAGCTTGAATTGGATTAAAGTTGCATTTTTCTGCAATTTTCTCATTATCTTTATTATTTTCTCTGCCGGAGCCAGTTTCAATATAAGCGATTTTTTTCCGGAAGCGATTTTACCTTTAAATACCTTAACCAGCCTATAATCGCTTACAGCGGCGCTATGTATTATTGTATCATAACAACCGGTTTTAAGCTCCCTCGTAATCTTTTCCTTAAAATCTTCAAAATATTTAAAAGGAATTATTCTCACTCCATTTAGTTCTGTTTTATTCAGATGCTGAGAATTTATAAAAAGCGTTACCTTAAACCCGTGTTTTCTAAAATTTCTTGCTAGGAATATTCCGGTATTACCGCTAAATATTGTAGTAATAACACGCACAGCGTCAATCTTAACCCAGGTAGGCCCTGCAGTTATTAAAATTCTTTTTATCATCTTATAACCTTTAATTTAAACAAGATAATCTTTCCTTATTCTCTTTAATGAGCAGAAAAGATTCTTTTTTACAAACGGATATTTTTCGTGCAGTTTTTCGATGATTTCTTTAATTGCATGCCGCTGAGAC
>JAQVOZ010000032.1 GCA_028702365.1 Candidatus Omnitrophota bacterium
TTGCCGTTCAAGTTCTTGAGAGAGAGGCGTTTTATCAATCATTTGACAACGCGCCGCTGCGCCTAAAGAGGCAACGTTATATATATAAGCATAATCTGCAGCAATAGGTTTAGAAAGTTTTAGCTTAATCAGCTCCTGAGGCGCATATCTGTAATACAAATCCGGCTGGTTAACAACTATTATAAAGCCTTTATAGACGGGCTCGCCTGCCGCATCTTTTACGCGCTCAACAGCTAATTCATATCTTTTCCCTTGGCTAAGGCTATGCCCTTTCTGCCTTTCTACATTGTAAAGTTTTTTTACTGCCCTGCTTGATGTGCTTTTTACGTCAACAAGGTATTTGCCTGGTTCAATTCCATTTTTTATCGCGCCGTCTTTGCCTATAGAGATAATCATATCCGGATTCACTATAAATTCTTCGCTGTTGGCAGTTACAACAGGAAACTTTTCTTCAAATGACTCAAGTTGCGCTCCCAAGTTTTCCTCCATATTTTCAGTTGCTTCTAAAACCAGGAAAAAGTAGTCATTCCACTCTTCGCGGCTGCTTGCCTTAGGGCCGATTGCATCCAATAAACGGAAAAATTGTTTTTTTCTTTTCTCTGCAAATCTCTCCACCATATCTTTTTGCGCAGGGGGGAGATTTGGAAATACGTCTTTCCAAAAGCGCTTTCTGTTTCTTTTTATGCGCTTGATTTTCATCTGTTTCTTTTGGTCTTTGCTCATTCGTCTATAATCTCCTGCGCTGGAACTGGCTGACGAAGCCCTGCCGGCTTTTTTAAGATGTTCAACCATCTCGGCAGTGTTACGGAAAATTCTTACGGTAAATTTTGCGTTCTCCTCTTTTAATTTTCTGCCGGCAAAACCCAGATATTGCTGTCCGTAGATAAAAATCCGGTAGGGAACAAGCGCCAAACCGTATTTTGAAAAGTGGCCGCCTGATATATGCGACTGCACAAAATCCCGATAGACCCTGTCAGGGTTATTTACTATTTCCGGCCTTATGTTTTCTACGTAATCAAAAGGGATAAGTATTTCAGCCTTTTTCTCAGGATCGCCTTCCTTAACGCCAAATACTCCTAAAACTACCCCGAAAAGCGCTGCATTCAAACATACTCTCCAGGCTTGCCCATAAAGCACAGTTGTAATTTTTTGCGCGTTGACGGACTTAACATACTCTTGAACTTTCCGTGTTATTTCTTTATCATATTTGTTATATCCTATTTCTAAAGTGCCATCTACCCTGGTACCGGCTTGAGCGAGTATATCGCAAACCTCGCTGCGCTTACGAGTATGCACCGGAATTACAACCAAATGATCATTGCCTTGCTGCCTTAAGCCTTGCTTATCGCCTTTATTAACTGATGAGCTGGCCACGCTTAACGCCTGATTTCTATTTTGAGTTTTACCGCGGTTAGGACCTTTCCTTAGAATAACACCGTAAGCAACGGGAAAACCTTCACTATTTTTTATTACCCCGGCATCGGCCTCTAGCGTATTCCTAAAATATTTTTCTATGTGTGGCGCAGAATTAAAAAGTTCGGAAAAGAGATTTTTGAGCATCTCTATAGAAACTCTTACTTCTTCCAAGGCTTTTTGAATACATTCATTTACTTCTGATCTTATTGCCGGCATAACCTGTATTCTGCGGGCTTCCTGCAACAATTTAAGCCTTTCTGTTTGGATTTCCCTATTCAGGCCACCCGGGCACGCCAACGAATCCTCCAAGGCTTTGATCAACTTATTGATGTTTTTAAAATTACCTGTTTCTACATATCGCTGGACTTGAATTAAAAAATCTTTGTCTTTTTCAAAACCATCTAATTTTTTGCGCAGGCTTTGAATAATAGCAGACTTTGGATGGTGTAAAACTAAAATTAAAGTTCCTGCCGGCTTTATTATCCTTTGCATTTCCCTGATAGCAGTTTGTTTGCTTTCTGGCTTTAAATAATCCCAGGTAAAGCTTGCAATGGCGGCGTTAAAAAATTTATCCGGCAGTCCGGTTTTCTCAATGGAAGCCGAGCGATAGTTAATTTTTTGCGCGCCGCAAATAGCCCTGGTATCAAGATTAAGAAGGTCGACTCCATAAAGTTTTATTTGTGGAAATTCCTCGGCTAATTGGCGTAACATCCACAAATCAGCTCCAGCACCTAAATCAACCACGAAAGCTTTCGGATTACCCTTAACCAGGCTCTTAACATTAGACACGATAAAATCTCTTACTTCCATAGGATAACCCTGGCGGAAAGCTCCTTCTCCGGATTCCTTATCCTTCCAAAAACCTTTCCAAAACTTTTCGCTTTTGTCCTGTTTTTTATCGCTATTGGCATTTACCGATGCCACGGAAGAACTTGTCCGAACGAGCCTATAAGAAGAAACCGGCTGCAATAGGTGTTCTGCCCCCGTGGTTACTGACCAGCCCTTGGCAGAAAAACAAACTTGCACATGTCGATTGATATTAATAACCCTTTCAGCCTGCTCTTTGCCTGCTGCTTCAGTTAAAATATTTATCGAACGAAGATATTTTTCCGCCGGCCTCTTAACAACAGCGTTTGCGTATATAGAAGGGATAGATACGGTTTCTAGATTTCCGTTTCCGCGGTTACATACAACAGCCAGCAACTGTTTGATTTTTTCTTTCTCAGAAACCGCATTTATTATTTTAGTTAATGGAACTTTTTGCGCAGCTATGCTTCCTTTATGTGCGCGGCCGTGTATGGCAATTGCCGGGCCTTCATAAAAATAACATTTTTTGATTTTATCGGAGGTTCCTTCCACCAAAACGAATTTATTGCTTTTAGCTGAAGTTGGAACGAATTCAATAACATTGCGGGCGCGCTTATGTGGCGCTTTAAGCCTGTTAACTTTTGAGAAAACAAATTCTTTCCCATCTACAACTAATCTTTCTCCTCCGTATCGTTTAAGATATTCATCAAGCGGCATTATCTTACGTTTTTCTATGGCCTGCGGCAGGGCAATTACTATGCTTGTGCCTGAGTTGGGAGCAGAAAATACCTCGACATTACCTCCGGCTTTTTCTACTTCTTTCTTTACGAATGCTAATCCTACTCCTCCTTTAAGCGTTTTGCGAGTAGTAACATCTTTTTCAAACACCAGATTTATTTTTTCCTGAAAAGTCATGCGCTGGACTTGTTGGCTGTCTATTATTCCAAGCCTTACCGCAGACTGCGCAATACTGTCTGCATCAATGCCGCGGCCCTCATCGCTTATTATAATAAGTGCGCGCTTGCCGCGGCCTTTTTTCTCAAGATGGGTAATAACGGAAATATTCGAACAAAAAGGAGAGAAATCTATGGCATTAATCATAATTTCTTTTAAGGCCCACATCAGGTCTTCGTTATTGATTCTGACTCCAGGCAAGTTTTCGGCATATCTCTCTTGTATATTAAGGCCTCTATTTAGAAGGATTATTGCCTCTTTCCTTCTTATGGAAGCAACAGCTTCTTTTACACATTTATTAACATCGGTAGTCATAACTGCGGCTGCGGCAGAGCTCGCTATTGATTCTCGCCTGTATGGCTGCGGGCTAAACTGCATTCCAAAGAGGACGCCCCCTAATGGCATATTTTGAGGCGTATCAACCGCATCTGCTAATTTATCAAGAGCTCCATCCCAACGTTGAGCAGGCTCTGCTTCAAATTTTGAATCAATAATCCATTGAGTGTTTTTGTTGCGGCGTAAACCTGCGAGGTCTCCCCCATAAACAGTGGTAGAAAGCTTACGCCACCCCCGTTCCATTACAGCTTCTACAGGCATTCCTGAACCGGAATCGATTATATAAATATATATTCTCTTTTCTTTTGAGGGTAACGGCAAAGTTTTAGCCATCACAAGAACCAAAGCTACCCCACCATTGCCAGCTCCTGCATTTTGACCAACAGCATGCTGAAGCGTGTTTCGTGCCATTACGCGCACAATATCGCCCTGTTGGCCATCCAATCTCATAAAGCCATTAGACTCTAAAAGTATATTGATGCCGTTAACAATGCGAAGGCCGCCCAGCCATTTATATTGCTCTTTCGGTATATGATGCCTATCCCTGGCTACCTGCAACTTTGAAAGATAGTTTCTGTTTAAAAGATAACATCCCAATAGAGAAAAAGCACTGCGTCTTTTAGCGCCAGTTAGCCATTTTTGTTTGATATATTCCGCTATATTAATACCCGGACAGGATAGCTTGTGCCATAAATCGTAAATGGATTGTTCAAGCACAGGGGAATTCCATTTATGCAGGTTTAAAGAAGAGGAAGAAACTTTTTCATGGTCAAAGCCAAACAGGGAAAGTTGTCTGTAGTGGTTTCCTCCGGCTTTAAGCGGGGCGTCAAATTCCTCGGCGGTTCTTGGATACAGCTGCCTTAAAGATAATTTTTCAACACTGTAATAATCTAGCGGCGGCGCCCTTCCGGGCTTAAGCATCCAATCAAATAAATCATTTCTGAATTGGCCTTTTTCATCTACAGGCCAGAGCGGTAAATCCCCTAAAGTTTTACCGTTAATATTTATTTCGCTAAAAAGCTTTTCCCTTTTTTCCTGACGGCGCAAATCCCTGGAATAATTTTCAAGAATCCAGCCTAAAGCCGGCTGTTGACTGTCCCTGCTGTTAGCGGGAAAAGGCATATTACTTGTCGGAATAGTTCCTATTAGATGACCAAACCGCTTACCTCTGGGTAAACTGCGGTGCGTTGACCGCTTTATTGTATTAAGCCATGTACCAAAGCTTTCTTGCAAGGGTTTCCAGATAAGCGGGCGCTGACTAACTTTGTTTCTGATATATGCCTGCATAAATTCTTCAACCGCGCCGGCAGTCCACCAATGTTTGGCTTCTAACAAGTGCCTTTGCGGATATAAGGATTTTTTTATCGGAAAATTACGGTCATTTTGCCAATTACGCAAAACAAGATCCGAATTATCCCAGGCACGGTTATCATAGAAATTCCTGAGGTAAAAATCTCCGATTAATGGCGCAGGGAAAAACAAGGCGTGGTCTTTAAGCCAGTTTCTCAATTGTGCCTGGTCAGCTAAGTTCATTTTTTTCAGTCCTGCGAGCGCTTCCTCTACTGATAACACAGAAGAAGCAGACGAAGATACGGCCTTTATGCGTTTCTTTATTGAAAGATAATATTTCTGCTGAAGGAGTTGCGCGTTTTCTATGATGCTATTAAGCACGCCGGGGTTTAAAACCCGCGAAATCCAGTTTATGTCTTTGCCGTTTAATTCAGCGCTGCCAAAAGCGAAATCTGTCAATTGCCCCATTATTTGATTAGTTCTTTTTAGCCCTGATTTTTCAACCTGGTAAGCGCCGTATTCCAATAAATCCCTGTCATAGGTCCATTCTCTTACTGCCTTATTCTCATGCCTTGCGATATGGCCGGCCATTTCATGCATAACAGAAGAATATAAATCCGCGGGATTTAAAAATTCATTTTCCGCAATTACAACTACATAATTTATTTTTCCATAATAATCCAGAGGAAGCGTCAAAGCTCTTGGTTCGGTGTGAATACCCTCAAACCTTCTTTCCTGCTCTAGGCCAACGGTTTTGACTATTGCTTTTAAATACGGGGTTGTAACAGCCTGGATGCGGTTATCTTTAATGAGCGGAAAAATAACAGCGTAATCCTGCGGTAATACTTTTTTGATTAGCGCAAGACTCAATCCGATGTGACGCAATTCTTCTGCATTAAGCAGCCTCACCTGCTGCTGTATTTCTTCAGGAAGAGTTCTTAAATTTTTACGCAGCCTAAGATAATCCCTGTCCAAAAATTTGTTTCCGGAAAATGCGGTTGCCCCCGAAGAAGAACGGCCGAAGCGAATTGCGGCTTTATTTTTTGTCTGGTATCTCGTTCTGGCTTTATTGCCGGGGTTGAGCGGCCTGCGTAATAACCCAAGGATAATTTTGTTTCTTAAATTAAGGCCCCCTACGGCAAAACCGCTAGGTCTACTTAACGTAACCGAAGAAGAAACAGCCCCCAAAATGCGGGATTTCTTCACCAAGGAAGATTTGTGCAACACCGGCTTTATAGCCAGGGCACTTTTTTCGGCGCGTTCGCGTGAAAAAGAAACTTCGGGATGATTTTTAAGATATTCCCTGACGCCTTTTATTTTATTTTCCAGGTAATTCTTTTGCGCACCAGAAGGGAGAAAATTTTTGTAGGCTTCTATCCTCTTAATGAGTTTAGCGTAAGGCAGAATATTTATCCCGTTTTTAAGTCCATAGCCGATAACTGCCAGCTGGCCAGCCGGCGGCAGGGAAGAATTATAGGCGAATTCGTAATCTTCGCTGTTACGCTGCCCGGCATTCAATTCCAATTTAGGCGCGGCCGGGACAATAAAATTCTTTGCCGCCAACGCATAACCGAGAATGTAATGATAGAATTTCGCATACGCTAAAAATCTTAACTCATCGGTATTGGTCTGCGCGGTCAGCGCGTGAACGTCGCGACGGACCTGCGGTAATATTTTCGCTAAGGTTTCATCTATCTCGGCATCGCGGCGTTTCGTTTCGTTAACGCGGTCAGCGATTTCTTCCAACGCTTTCGCGCGCACTTCCGCATCGATTGTTTCGTCAGTATAGACGCCTACTACTACACCGAAAGCCGAAGGATTAACCCTGGCACCGGCTGCGCGGTTGAATAAATCCACGCGGCGCAGGAAAGAAAAATATTCCAAAATAAGTATATTGGTTTTCAGGTCGCGATAAAAACCCGTGAGATGACGGGCGTCCAGTTTTATCCGCGGTAAAATTGCGGCTGAAAAAGAGACGAGCTCTTTTGTTTCTTTGGAAATTTCCGCTTGCGGCAGCAGGGCCGCTTCCCATAAAGTTGCCAAAGCGGGCAAAACCCTGAAACGGTATAACGGTTCGATTTGCCCGTCGGCATATAATACACTCACCATCAGTATAATGCGTTTTAAATGCGGCCTCGCCTTCAAATCCCGGACGTCTTTCGCGAAAGCGGATAATTTATCGAAGAAACTGTTGCGCAGCCGTTTAAATTCCGGGTAACGCATAAGACGCATAAAGTTTTTTACGAAATTATCGTCGTTATCCGCAGTTTGTTCCCGGGCGTTTATAATCGACTTAGCGTCTGTTTCGCGGGAAAATGCCGCCGCCCAAACCCAGTTATGCTGGCTGGGCGAGGCCTCTAACGCGCGTAACATTTCAACAACCAACGGCTCAATATCTTCGTTTAAAACCTGCCAGATAAGCCCGGTTTGCTTCTCCCGCACAAATAGATTTACTATTATTTTAAGCGATTGAGGCGTGACCAAATTCTGGCGGCCACTTTGAGATAAGAAAATAACTTCGCGCAGAAGGGTTTCCGAATAAATACTAAGCTTATTCGCAGTGGGTGAAAGTTCTTTCCGCTTCTTTTCAATTACCTCGGCTTGGAAGGCAACCGGGACTTCCTTAAAAATACCGTGAACATAACGCAGCATTTCCGCGCGGAAAATATGCCAGCCGGTATCGGAGAAATAATCTTTGTATTTATTATTTAAGCGCGCGAAAAACGGAATTATTGGATCTTCAGGGTCAAGCGTGCCGATTTTAAGGAAAATCCTTAAAATTTCATCCATAGCCATCTGGGGTAAAGCAAAGCCGCGTAAATCAGGGAATGACCTGATTTCTTCTTCCAGCTCGATTACCTTCTCCCGCGACTGCGGCAGACGCAGGGTTATGCTGCCGTTTTTGCGAAAATCCAAATAATCTACCAGGGTAAAATGGTTTTTTACCCTTCCCGGTACAAGAGTCAAAGCAAAATCCAAATCGATAATATCCTGCACGGTATGCGCGCTAAATACTTTGCCCTGCAAGGCTTCGAGAACCCTGGCTCTCTCCCAGACGACAAACTCTTTAATCTGTGACGCGGTTTTCTGGAAATTGCCTATTGACCATCGATGAAAAAATTGGCCGAGAGAATTGTCCGCCGGTTTCTCGGAGGCTATTTTGTTAAGCCTGCTCCAAAGCGGCAGGCTTTCGCCCTTATCAAAAGATTCTACGCTCAAGAAAGCCAAAAACAACATCCGGATATGCGCGTCGAATTCCTTTTGCTGCTTAGAGCCGAATTGTTTTCTCAGAAAATCCAAACTCAAACTGCAAGGTTCGCTAAGCCGGGAAAGATACATTTCAAACACACTTTTTTCTTGGGAAGACAAATACCGCAGCGCTTCGGCTTTAAACTTGGCGGCGGTTATAGTCTGCGGGGCGGCGACGGGAACTTTTTCGTAACCACCTAAATACCCCGACAAGAGTGACGCCCCCATTAGTTTTACTGCCCCGCGGCGGTTTATGCTGGCGGCGGAACCCGGGGATGAGGCGACCTTACCTCTATTAATGTAAGCGTTTACTTTGCGGGCAAAAATAAAAGGCATATTCGGTGATGAAGCACTTTTCCGGTTTGATTTTAAACTATCTGGATTTACTTCTGCTTTTATCAGCGCAACCGATTTAACTGCGGAAAGTTTTTGCGCGGCAGTTTGTTTCTTTAACTGCCGTTTGTCGATATGAAACCCGGCGGTTTTATTGCGAATAGACAATTTTTCAGCTGACATACATGATTGCATCCTGTTTATTTCTTCCAGGCGGACAAATAGCAATTCATTCTTTTTGTTTTTAAATCTTCCGTTTTTGATGTCTCTATGAGTCAGATTGCTCCTTAATGTTAAATCTGATAAAATCTGTCTTAAGTGCGCTTCCTGGCGCCTGGCTGCATTAAAAACTCTAGATTTTGACGAAACAGCGGACGAGCTTCTGAAATTTCTACGGCTTGCAGGTGCAAACGTAAAGAAATAACGTAAAATATCCGGCAATTCATTGCGCCAGCATCCCCAGCCATGGTCTTCGTATAATTCGGTATATTTTATCTTTATATTTTTATGCTGCTTTTGCGACAATCTCCTCGCAAAATCTCTGTTAACGCCAAGAAAGTTATATCCTCTTTTATAGCCGGTGATTCTAACGTTTGTTGAGTATAAGCCGGCGCTTAAATAGATAACAAGAGGCACGGGGTTGGTCAAATCTAATAAATCTGCCTTCCCCTGGGAACAGCTACGCATATAGTTGTAAGGGAGAAATGTAGATTGGCTTGCGACTTTACCAAACAAACGATTTTGAGAAAAAGCAATACCCAAGGACACAAAACCGCCCAAACAATACCCTAAAATAAGCCTTGCCTTGGGTGCGTTAATGGCGCGATAACGGCTGCCAACGAAAGGCACCAGCCTATCGGTAATAAGTTTGATAAATCTCTCCGTGTTCCTCATATATTCGGTTATGCGATTGATTTCTCCCTTGGGCGAAACGATAAATACTGCGATTACAGGTTCTATTTGCTTAGTTTCAATTAGATTATCAAGAACGCGTCTGGCATCTGCCAATTCTTCATGAATATAATCATTGCCATCTAAAAAATATACCGTGGGGTATAGCCTTTGGTTATTTTCAAAATTGTGGTAGCCGGAAGGAAGATATACTTCTGCCTTAAGGTTGTTTCCAGGATGATTAAGCCCAATGTTAATTTCTTCGATGGTTCCTCTATGCTGTGGTGTATTTTTAATGGCCTCATCAATTTGGCGGTATCGCGGCATAAGCAGTTCGGAATTTTTTACTATCCAATTATTATGTTTTGTCGCGGAATGGCGCCGGTTGAGAGGATCAAGTATCAACACATCATCGGCTGGCGTTTTGCCGGCAGGAGTAATAGCAATTTTATAGTCGAGACGGGAGCGCGCATCAAAGAAACGTTCCAAATACCACAAATCGGTTCCTTCAAGTTTTTTAAAGGGCTGCTTGTGTCTAGGCCACCAGCCGGTCATATCTCCGGCTAGAGCTACAGTATCGACAATACCTCTGTATTCATCTCCCTGCCTATAAAGAAATACTACCGGCATTTTGTTCTTTAAATTTTTTTGACTTTCACCGATAAGAGGTGCGCCTACCTGCTTAACGCGCGACCAGAATTCCTCTAAAATCTGGCTTTTGTATGGTAACATTTTTATTTTTTTAAATTCTTTGTACAATTCATCCGATAAAGGATTCAAAACAGCGCTTGAGGAAGAACTCACCAGAGTAGGAATGTCATTGGTCAACAAAGGCACTTTTACCCGGTTTAATCCAGAATTAGCAGTTGCTGTTGCCTGCAATAGACCTTTTCCTTTCTGTATTTTTCCATCAATTTGAATCCTGAATTCGTATTTACCTTTTTGAAATTGCCTTGTCTCCACAGAAGCAATATACATAGTAATTTCTTTTGGCAAACCATACGCAACTTCCACTGGATGCATTGAGTATGCGCGGCTGCCAGCGAGAAGCTTAACATCACGTGCCGCACCCTTTATAAAAGCCCAGACTTCGAATTTTTCGCCTTTATCTATAAAACGCTGCTGCCTGGCATTGCCAAAGCCGGGGAAAGTGTTTACCAGCGTTGGCTGCGCAGTTGCTTTCACTTCTGCAATGTTTCTCCGTGGCAGATTGCGCAGAAATCTGATGATTTCGTTTGCTTGGGACGGGGCGGTTTGATTTTGTGCGGCACGAAGAAGGTCTTCAAGAGCAATAGGCATCTTGCACACCCAGTTATCCGCAGTGGTTCCGGAAATATTTGTGATGCGCTCCACCCACGACCCTGGCCAATTACCCCAGTCAACCCACATCAAAACAGATAAAAGGCTGGGAGCTGCAACAATCGGATTCAGCAAG
>JAQVOZ010000216.1 GCA_028702365.1 Candidatus Omnitrophota bacterium
CAGGAAAAGTTTTATCAGGTAAACCCCTTGTTTCAATAGTCATTCCGACCAGAAATCATCTTGAGAAACTAAAAAAAGCTTTGGAGAGCGTAGCGAGACAAACATATAATAACTATGAAACCATCGTAGTCGACGATGCCTCTACTGACCAAACTTACAATTGGGTTAGAACCTCTTATCCGAATATAAACTCAATACGCCTTACTAAGCAAGGCGGCGCAGCTAAGGCAAGAAACCGGGGCATTAAGATGTCAAAAGGTAAATTTATTGCTTTTTTAGACTCGGATGATGAATGGCTTGCCGAATATCTTCAAATACAAGTTGAAGCTTTGGTCCAAAACCCAGAAGTTAATATTTCATTTTCCGAAGTTACAGTCGCAGATAGCAATGGCTTAGAAAAAACCATTCGGTATGTAAAAAAAGAAAATTACCCCAGCTTAATTCACAGGTTGCTACTTGAAACTAGCTTCATTTTTTCGATGTCGTCTGCAGTGATAAAAGCCGATGCACTTAATAAAATCGGGCTATTAAACGAGCGACTTAAGATAACGCATGACAGGGAGCTCTATATCCGCCTGCTTCAGCTTGGGGGAAATATTATTTACATTCCCAAAACCATGGTCATAAAACACAGCCACGAAAGCAACATTTCTTTAAATTTCCCCAATTGGGCAAAAGATGCAATGCTGCTTTTGGATATTTTCTTTGCTGATAAAAAAAATAAACAGGAGTATAAAGAAACAGAAGGGAACGCAAGAAGAGAAATAATTCTGGCTTTATTTTTATATCTTTCGAATAAAAATCAGCGTTTTTTTTCAAAGTTAAGGGTTTTACCGCTGTTTTTAATCGATATTTTAAGATTTGGAAAATACTTGAGAAAAGATATCGGTAAACTATTTATCAAAAAAAACTAAATCTGCAAATTTTTCTTTATCCTCTCTTTCAAACAAGCCAGCGAACGCCAAGCTATGCACAATATTCGGTAAATAAAACTTTTAAGGTTTCTTCTGGCAGGAATTATTTTTTTTCCGCTTTCCTGATTTTCCTGAAACTCCACCCAAATCTGTTGTTGAGGTAAAGTAATATTATTAATGCTTCTTATTTTTTTTGCAACAATCCAAATTAGGACATCTCCACCCAAAGACGGATTATCTATTGCCAGCCCGGAACTTAAACTGTATTTTAAATACAATACTTCGAAGTTGTTCGCTTTCAATACGTTAATAAGCCCCTCAGGATTAAACACATGCAACCCATGCCTGAAATAGCCGTTTATAACGGTTTGCAGCATATAAAAACCGCCAAGACGAACCATGCGCAAACAGTTTTCAAGGCATTGTTTGGTATCAAACAAATGCTCCAGGCAGCCAATGTCTAAAAACAAACTGTATTTTTCATTTAAAGATTCCGGGATTGGAATGTTCATATCGTATCTTAAGTCCGCCCTGTTATCAAAAAAATCCAACGTTTGAATATCTTTAACACCCTTTGAAATCAATAAGTCTTTACCGTTTTTAAATCGAAAATCTTCGGGAAGATCCTCTCCAACAACATCCTGGAAACCGAACATCAGGCAGGGTTCTGACAAAAAATGGGGAATATCAAAAATTTCCCTGTAAAACTGAAGGTGCGCTTTTTTAATTGCCATATTTTTTAGAGTTTAATACCCCGCAAGATACCCAAGGGGCCTTCCTTAAATGGTACAGGAAACCCTGGACTTTATTTCAGTAAAGCTTCATTTTACGTTCTTTTAAGGCTTCCGCATAAACATTCAAAACTTTTTGCGTCATTATTTGCCTACTAAACTCAGCCTCTAATCTGTTTTTCGCCTGCTGGCCGAGCCGGTTGCGTAACGTATCGTCGCTAAGAAGCTTATTTATTGCGAGAGCCAATTCTTTTGAAGAACAAGGAGAAACAATAAGCCCGGTTATACCGTCAAGATTGACAAATGGAACGCCCGTAGGAAGCGCTGTGCTTATTACCGGCTTAGCGCAGGCATGCGCCTCCAATTGGACTACTCCAAATTCTTCTTTATTACTTATTGAAGGCAAAACAAAAATATCGCAGGCATGATAATATGCAGGTAAATCTTCGTCTGTTACATTTTTTATAAAAGATACCTTATCGCTGATTCCTAAATCTTTCGCAAGCTTTCTTAATATTGCTTCCTGGTCGCCCTTGCCTATTATCAATAACACGGCGTCTATATCTTTCATGGCCCGGATTAAATAATTTAGCCCCTTATAAGCTACCAAGCGCCCGACAAATAAAATAATCGGTTTAGTAAATTTCTCCTTAAGGTTTTTAGCCGCATTTTTAATATCCTCGGTCAACCTGAATCTCTCCAATTCTATGCCAAAAGGCACCACAACACATTTATCTTTAAATTTATTCAAAAAAGGCGAATGCGCCAGCAGCGCAGGAGAAGAAATAATAATACGGTTTGCCCTTTTAAGAAATTTTTTTACAAAAGGGGCATAAAAAAATAAGGCTTTCTTATATCCTATGATATCCGCATGATAACTTACGATAAGCGGCTGCTTTCGTGCGCATAACGCCAAACAATAAAGTTCTGCTATAGGAGAAGGAAAATGAAAATGAATAACGTCAGTTTTCATCCTCTTCCACCACCAAGGCACGGTTACCCCC
>JAQVOZ010000217.1 GCA_028702365.1 Candidatus Omnitrophota bacterium
TTATAGGTGATGAAGTATTTAAAGAAAATGATATAATAAATGATTATAGGATTATGAAGATAAGCGAGAAAAAAGTTCTTTTGAAAAAAGGCAAGGACGTAATTATGTTGAAACTGGAGGAAAACAATGAAAGCATTCCAGATAATAAAAAATAAGTTTTATATTTCCGCAGAGAAACAGAATGTTAAAAGAATGCAAAAGTTTTTTTTCGTATTGTTATTTTTATTCGCTTTTATTTTGTCTTCATTTTCCCAGGAGCTAATTCCTGTTGTCAAATTTAAAGACGCAGACATCAAAGTTGTTTTACAATCAATATCCCAGAAAGCCACAAAGGACGGCAAAAAAGTAAATATAGTAGTAAGCCCTAAGGTTGAGGGTTTGGTGACTGTTAACCTAGAGAGCGTTGACTGGCTGACAGCTTTAAAGGGCGTTTTGGATGCGTACGGCTATAGTTATAAATGGGTTGGCGATAACATAGTTTTAGTTGCAACGGTTGAAGAGATAAAAGAAAGGGACCTCCAGGAAAAAGAACGGCAAGAGATAGAAGTCCCCAAATTAAAAGTGTTTAAGCTTAAGTACTTGGACGCCAATGACGCAAAAAAAGCCATAGAGTCTTTGCTTTCGCCAGTAGGCAAAGCCGCGGTTTTAGAAACAACCGGCCAGGCCGGATGGGAATTCGGAGACGATGTGGCTAAACGAAAAAGAATAGAGGAAGGCAAGATTTCACGGACAAAAACGCTTGTTGTTTCAGACATATCGAAAAATCTCGATGAAGTAGAAAAACTTTTAAAAGAAATAGACATTATGCCAAAACAGATACTTATAAAAGCAAAGATTATGGAAGTTGACCGTGACCTTTTGCGCGATATAGGTTTTAACTTTGGAACCGGCACAACCGGCGCCTCCAGCGCAACGTTTGCTTTTGACCAGCTTAATTTGAATTCAGGAAACACAAAAACTTTGGGAGGCCATTCCATAGAAACAATCACCCCATCTATTTTCCAACCTAAAGCAACAGGCCTGACTTCCAGTAATACAGGTTTAAAAATAGATTTTAAGAAATTAACCGGAGCAGAGTTTGAAGTGGTTATGCATGCGCTCGAAGAAGATGTGCGCACCAATACCCTTTCTTCCCCGATAATACTGACTATTAACAACCAAGAAGCCTCAATTATGGTTGGAACAAAATTCCCTATAATAAAAACACAGGTAAGCGAACAAAGTTCTCAGATAATAGGGGGCTCCTTGGAAAAATATCAGGACATTGGTATACAATTAAATGTTGTGCCCCAGGCGTGCGGAGAAAATGATGAATTTATAAACATGATAGTCCATCCTGTTGTTTCAACCCAGAATGGGACAACTAAAATACAAAGCGGAACTACTACGCTTGCGGAATACCCGATAATCCTGACAAGGGAAGCGCAAACCCAGCTTGTGATCAAAGATGGTGAAACGATAGTTATGGGCGGGTTAATCAAGGATGTAAGAGCCAAAGAAAAAACCGGAATACCCGTGCTTAAGGATCTTCCCTGGATAGGCTGGGCTTTCCGGCGCGATACCTATGATTCAGAAAAAATTGATTTGTTGATATTTCTGACAGTAAATGTCTTAAAGCCGGGAGACCAGATGTCAGAAGAAGTCATAAATAGCCAGAAGGTTGTATCCAAATTTCCGAAAAAATAAAGTTAATGTAGCTTATTGTCAAAAATAAATATCTGCGATGTATGAAAAATATTACGGTTTAAAAATCCTCCCCTTCAACATAACAAGCAATCCGGGCTTCTTTTTTGAAAGTGTTTCTCACAAGGAAGCGCTTTCCTGTCTTTTGTATGGAATTTCTTCTAAAACAGGCCTCATGCTTATTACCGGAGAAGTAGGGACCGGCAAGACTACCCTTTGTAAAACTTTAATTTCAAAACTACCTCCGGAAATAAAAACATCTTTTATACTTAATCCATGTTTTAGCGATGTGCAGCTGCTTTGCGCGATAATCGAAGATTTCGGATTAAATCTTATGAAGAAAAACCGCCTGGAAATAATAAAGAAACTTAACGAGTTTTTGGTAGATATGAACTCCAAAGGAAACAACGCTGTTTTGATAGTAGATGAAGCCCAGAATTTAAATTCCAGGCAGCTTGAACAAATAAGGCTGCTTTCTAACCTTGAGACATCTCAGGATAAGCTGCTTCAGATAATTCTTGTAGGCCAGCCCGAACTTAAGACCAAATTAGAGCAGTTTAACTTAAGGCAAATACGCCAGCGCATATGTGTTAAGTATGACATCCTGCCTTTGGCGCAGGAAGAAGTAAGAAATTACATAGAATTCCGCCTTAAGGCTGCCGGAGAGTCCAGTATCGAAATTCTTCCCGAAAGCTACGGCTTAATTTATGAATTTTCAAAAGGTATACCGAGGTTAATAAACGCCCTTTGCGACAGGGCTTTGCTCTACGGTTTTGTGAAGGAAAAAAAGATTTTCGACACTGAAATTTTTAGAGCCTGCATAGAAGAACTCAAATGAAGCCGACATTTTTTCAAGGTAATCCGCAGGGAAAATGTAAGTCCCATTAAAAATGAGCATAATTTACGAAGCATTAAAAAAAGTAGAATCCAGCCCTTCCAAGCTGCCGGATGCAAGTAGCA
>JAQVOZ010000218.1 GCA_028702365.1 Candidatus Omnitrophota bacterium
AGCATAGCTCCTACAGGCACAATAAGTATAATCGGAAACTGTTCGTCAGGCATAGAGCCGATTTTTGCTTTAAGCTTCAGTAGGAATGTTTTGGAAGGCAGCCGCCTGTTTGAGGTTAATCCTTTGCTTGAAGAAGTAATAAGAGAGGAAGGCCTTTACTCAAGAAGCTTGATGGATAATTTAAAGGGAGAATCAACCTTAAAAAACATAAAAGGTATTCCGTCCATAATCAAAAAAACTTTCGTTACGACATTCGACATAAATCCCATGGATCATTTAAAAATTCAGGCAGCATTTCAGCGGTATACCGACAATGCAGTGTCTAAAACAATAAATCTTTCCGAGAACGCAACGCTGGAAGACGTGGAAAAGATTTATCTCGCAGCGTACGATTTAAAGCTAAAAGGAATTACCATTTACCGTTATGGAACAAAAACAGGGCAAGTCCTCACCAGAGAAGAGCTTTACGAGAAAGAAATTGCCGATACGACAGGAAGTTGTTTCAGAAATATATGCATTGCTTAATTGTGTTAGCCAATAAACCAAAATGAAAGAGCCTTTCCGGATTATTTTTGAGGATGATTATATTGTTGTTCTTGAAAAACAAGCAAAAATTTTAGTCCTGCCTACGCCAAAAAAAGAAAAATACACGCTTACCGCACTTTTAGGGGAAAAACTGAAAATTCCTGTGTATCCCTGCCATCGCCTGGACCGCGAAACAAGCGGTTTAATAATTTACGGAAAGTCTAGGTTAACCCAGGAAAAAATTATGAATCAATTCAGGGCTGGCACAATTAAAAAAAATTATCTTGCTTTCGTGAGGGGCAGATTGAAACAAAAAAAAGGCATGCTTTCCGGATATGTTATAGATAGAGAAGGAGCGAGATTCGGCGAAAAACCGAAAAAAGCAAAAACTGCGTATCGCGTTTTAATCGAGCGCAATGATTACAGCATGCTGGTGCTTGAGCCTTTTACGGGAAGAACTAACCAGCTGCGCATACAGCTCGCCGATATCGGTAACCCTATATTAGGGGAAAGAAAATATGCTTTTGGCAGAGATTTTAGGGTAAAATTCAAACGGCTTGCTTTACATGCCTGCTTTCTAAGCTTTAACCACCCCGCAACCGGCAAAAGACTTCAATTTGAGATTGATTTGCCCGAAGATATGAAAACGTTTTTATCGGGAAAAAGCTAATGCCAGGTTGAGTTAAATGAATTTACTTAACCTTTTTAAAAAATAAGTGTAACTTTTTACCCCTTTTACGCGTTAAATACTATGCAGGAAAATATGAAAAAAGATGAGGAAATTATGATGGAATACAGGGCCGGCAGTGTTGACGCGCTTGAGGAGATTTTTCAAAGATACAAGAAACCCATACTAAATTACGCTTTTAAGCTTTTGGCCAGCTTTGCCGACGCTGAAGATGTAGTTGGCGAAGTGTTTTATATACTAACCTCGCGTAAAGACAGCTACGAGCCGGTTGCAAAGTTTTCTACCTGGATTTATACAATTGCGCATAACGTTGCAATTGACAGAATTAGAAGAAGAAAGAAAATATTTTTCTTCTGGCAAAAAAAAGATAAAGACGGAAATTCTTACGAAGAATTGGATATCCCTGATACGCGTTTTATGCCGGATAGCAGCGCCCAGGAAAATGATATCTCTTCTTATGTTAAAAAAGCCGTAGATAAGTTGCCGTTTCAGCTAAAAGAAGCAATCGTCTTACGGCAATACCATAATTTAAGCTACGACCAGATAGCTGCAGTTTTAAATTGCTCGCTAAGCAAAGTGAAAATCCTTATTTTCAGGGCTAAAGAAGCTTTGCGCAAAGAGCTTTTGCCGTATATGGAGGAATTAAGATGATATTTATTCATTCAAGAATAAAAAAACTAATTTCTGCTTACCTGGATAATGAAGTAAGCGGAAAAGAAAAGAATCTGGTAGAAGAACATCTTAAAAAATGTACTTTCTGCAGGAAGTACTATGAAGGTCTACAAAAACTTTCTTCTACTTTAGGCAAATATAAAGAAGAGGAATTATCGCCCGATTTAGAACAGCGTATAAAGTCTAACTTTTTGGGGAAAAAATATAAGGGGGTGGCTAAAATGAAGAACAAAAAACTGATAGTTGGTATCAGTTCCGGGGCTTTGGCTATCCTTCTGATGTTTGTGTTTGTCGGGCATATGCAGCATTATTCATGGTATTCAGTATGGGGCAGGCTCCAGAATTCAGCAGATAGAATTAAGAGTTACGAATATGAGCCAGCTGTTGGCGCGAAAAGATTAGCAAAAACTGTTGTGACAGACGAACAATATTCTCCGGGGTTGCCTTGTGGCTATGATAAGCGTACAAGAATTTCCGATTTAAATTTAGTTAGGCAACAGGGGGTAAACGCTTATGTGCCGTCAGTTACCAGCGGGGTTCAGCATATGGCAACCAGCCGCAATATGGTTGAAAAAGATGAGCCTTGGATAACAACAACAGATTATAATTCTGCCAACTGGTCAGGTTTTGAAAAAGGAGGCCGTTACAATAAGCCTCTTTCTCCCGAAGCTATTGAAAGGGCGGCGCAGGGAGGCCCTATCGTGATAGTTGAGCCGTATCTTCCAGCTA
>JAQVOZ010000033.1 GCA_028702365.1 Candidatus Omnitrophota bacterium
AAGCGTATATGCCGCTATTAACCTCTCTTAAATTTTGGCTGCCTGAAAGATATTTAGCTAAATCCTGTTTTTCGCAAATTGCTTTAACGTTGCTGTTGTTATCCCTTATAATTCTGCCTAAATCATTATCGGACTCAACAGAAGCAGAAACTACCGCACATTTTATATTTTGCTTTTCGTAAGATAAAACAAAAGAAGAAATAGTTTGTTCGGTTATTAAAGGCGCATCTGCGCAAAGGATTAAAACATTGTCATATTTCACCTTACTCTGCGCGCATTTAACAGCATCAGCAGTGCCCTCTAATTTATGCTGGCGGGCAAAATTAATACCTTTAAAGTTATTTTTTACGTATGCCTCAACCAAAGGCGCTTTATAGCCGGTTACAACTATTACCTGTTTTACGGCTTTTACTTTTTTTAACTGCGTAATGACGTGGCCGATTAACGGTTTATCCCTCAATTCGTGGAGAACTTTTGGGAGCTCAGATTTCATCCTAACGCCCTTGCCTGCAGCCAAAACTATTGCGGTAAAATTTTTCATTATTGCTCCTTTAACAAGCGTTTTGTCGACCAGTTAATTCCATATTTTCCACCCCTTCGGGGTAGAAAATATTGGCTGCCCGGTGTGGACTCGAACCACAAAAAACAGACCCAAATTCTGCTGTGTTACCAATTACACTACCGGGCAATCTATAAAAACAAAAAAGGCTGAGGTTAAGGTTCAGAATATAATAAATCCGTTACTTGCCTAGCCTTAGCCTTAGCCTTAACTTTTTTTTAGCTTTGCACTTCAGGGCTTTCTTTCGTAAACTCTTCCTTAGGCCCTAATGCCCTTTCTCTGTGATAAGCATCCAAAACCTTGCTTTGAAGATAATCGCGAAATTCCTGGTTTATGGGATGTGCGAGATCCTGATGCGTTGTCTGCCTGCTTGGTCCTAAATCTTTCGGGGGCGGAGGCAATTGCACGCCACAATGGTTGCAGTAGTGGCTTCCCATGTCAACCTTTTTTCCGCAACGCGGACAAAACTGCTTTGCTTTCCTGGCCGGCATAGCAACAAATAACCCGCTGTTGCCTTCAACAACTTTGATATTCTTTACAACAAATGAATTGTCAAATGTGACCGTTGCATACGCCTTAAGACGCTTGCCTTCATTTTCCCTGAGTGAAATCCTGACTTCTGTAATTTCCATTAGCTTACCTCCTTTAACCCAAGCTCCGCTCCAAGTAAGGTAGGAGCAAGCAAAAGCAAGATTTGCTTTTGTGCAATGCTACCCCGCGCCTCACGAGGCAATTGCAAATAAATTAGTAACTGCACATAGCTAAAGAAATTTGTCACCAACGCTTAAATGTCAGTTTTTCTTTAGCGAACAAACTCACTTTGCCCGTGGCTGTTAGTAATTGTGAGCTTAAAGAACAATCGCTTTTCTTAAAGAAATTGTCCTAAACGTACTTGGGTTAAAATGTCTGAGCATGGAAAACAAAGTAATTCTTCGGCAAAATGCTTTTTACTTTTCGCTGTAAAGATTCTTTACAAAGTGTATACATAGCACTGCCGCTGCCGGTTACTCTTGAAAAAATTCCACTCTCTAAAAGTTTAATCTTAGCTGCAGACAACTCCACGCAAAGACAAAGAGCACTATTTTCCAAAGCATTAAAAATGTTATTCTCTAAAAGGCAATTATCGCCTTTTTTTAATGCGTAAGTCAATATCTTAACATTATTAAGAAATTTTGTCAATTTACCTCTATAATTGCCATACACTCTCTTTGTAGCAAGGGTAATTCCCGGCCATATGATTGTGTGTTTTAGGGTTTTGCCTTCTATGGGTAATACCTTTTCTCCTCTGCCGCCAATTACCGCAAACCTAGTCTGCGCCAGAAAAAAATTGACATCACTACCTATGTAACTGCCCAATTCATATAAAGTATTTTTATCCAGATTTAACCTACAAAGCTCATCTATCGCGAGCATCGTTAAGGCAGCGTTAGAAGAGCCGCCTCCAAGGCCCGAACCAACAGGGATTTTTTTTAAAAGATTAATATCAAAGCCATATTGAATTTTATATTTTTCTTTCAGCAATTTTGCAGCTTTAACGCATAAGTTGTCACTGCTGGCAAGTTCTTTTTTATTGCAGAAGATTTTGATATCATTATGTTTTGCTACTACGATAGTTATTTCATCAAAAAGAGAAATCCTTTCAGCAATACTTTCTATTTTATGGAAACCTGAAGGATATTTACCTAGAATATTAAGGTAAAGGTTTATTTTGGCGGGGCTTAGAACCTTTATTTTACTTCCGTAGAAATTCTTCACACTTTTTAACGATACAATTAGCCGAGAGTCCATAGCATTCCATAAGTTCCTTTGGCGAACCGGATTGGCCGAATCTATCTTCGACTCCTATACGTTCAACCAAAACAGGGTAGTCGTGAGATAACGTTTCGCATACTGCAGAATACAATCCGCCGGTTACCTGATGCTCTTCGCAAACAATAATTTTACCGTATTTTTTGGCAATTTCGACTATTAAAGCCTTATCAAATGGTTTTATGGTAGGAAAATTAAATACTGCCGCATCTTTGCCTTTTTCCTTAAGCGTTTTGGCGGCAGCTAAAGCTTCATTTACCATAACTCCGCAAGCAACTAAAGCTATATCTTTTCCATCCGCACAAATATAGCCTTTGCCCAATACAAATTCTTTTCGATTTTCAATTGACGGCACCTTTGCTCTTCCTAATCTAACATAAAAAGGCCCATTAGTTTCATAAGCGGTAAGTATAGCTGAACGCGTTTCAGGGCCATCAGCAGGAACTATTATTTTCATATTGGGTATCGCGCGCATAAAATTTATATCTTCCAGGGCCTGGTGCGAAGCGCCGTCTTCCCCGACAGTTATGCCGCTATGAGTGGCTACGATTTTAACGTTTAGGTTATTGTAACATATACTGTTTCTAACCTGGTCCAGCGCTCTCGCGCTGGCAAACATGGCAAAAGTAGAAAGAAATACTATTTTGCTGCAGCTGGCAATTCCCGCAGATGTAGCCATCATATTTTGTTCAGCTACTCCGAAATTAAAAAATCTGTCCGGAAATTCCTTTGCAAATAAAATTGTCCTTGTCGAACCCGATAAATCAGCATCCAGCACAATGACTCTTGGGTCGCGCTTTCCAAGCTCAACAAGAGTTTTCCCGTAAACATCGCGTTGATACAATTGTTCTATCGCCATTATTCCTCTTCCTCTATATCTTTCTCAATATTTTCTATTTCGCCAAGTTCATGAAGGGCAATTTCTCTTTCTTTTTCCGTAGGCGCTCTTCCGTGGAAATCAACTACGTGTTCCATAAAAGAAACGCCTTTGCCTTTTACTGTATGCGCTATTATAACTGTGGGTTTCAACTTAACTGAATTTGCAATCCTGAAAGCCTCAAGCAGCTCTTTTATGTTATGGCCGTCACAGGCAATAGCATGCCAGCCAAACGCTTCCCATTTATTTAAAAGTGGCTCAAGGTTCATAATATCATCAGTCCTGCCGTCAATCTGAAAATGATTATAATCAATTATTCCGCATAAGTTATCTGCCTTAAAATGCGCTGCCGCCATGGCTGCCTCCCAAATATTTCCTTCCTGTATTTCTCCATCACCCATAAGGCAATATACGCGGTAGCCTTTTTTATCTATCTTTCCAGAAAGCGCCATACCTAAAGCAATCGATAAACCCTGGCCCAAGGAGCCGCTTGCAAGCTCAACTCCGGGGACGCGTTTATCAGGATGCCCCTGAAGCATTGAATTAAACTTACGCAACGTCCACAATTTTTCTCGCGGGAAATATCCGCTTAATGATAACGCGGCATAAAGCGCAGGGCAACAATGGCCTTTTGACAAATGAAACCTGTCCCTGTCGGGCCATGCTGGATTTTTCGGATCATGCCGCATAATCTCAAAATAAAGACAGGTAATTATATCCGTTGAAGAAAGCGAGCCCCCGGGATGGCCGCTCCCTGCTTTTGCAAGCATCTCAACTATAAGCTTGCGTATTTCGGTTGCCTTATTTTTTAGGTGTTTTATTTTCGTTTCCATATTTATCCACTTTACTCTTTAATTCTTTATTGTCCGGAAAACGTTCCAATCCTTTTTTATAAAAACTAAGCGCTTCCGTTTTTTTATTCAAGGTTACAGACAAATCTCCAAGATGTTCATAAATAACCGGGTCTTCCTGAAAACCTATAGCTTTTGTAAGATACTCTTCTGCTTTTTTGTAATCTTTCTTTTTAAAATAAATCCAGCCGAGGCTATCGAGGTATGCGCCATTTTCAGGCTCTGCTGCTAAAGCTTTTTTTAGCATACCTTCGGCTTCATCAAGATTTTTACCTTCTTCTGCGTATAAATAACCAAGGGAATTTAATGTTTGCCCGTGGGTAGGTAAAATCTGCAAAGCTTTCTTCCATATTTTTATCGCATCACCGCGGCGGCCTAAATCTTCATATAAATAACCCAGCCAAAACAGCGCATCAACATAATCGGGCCTATTCTTTACAATATCCTCATAAATACTTAATGCTTCTTGCGACTGTTTTTTATAAAAATAAAACTGCGCAAGATATTCGGAGATTTTTATATCTTCAGGTTTTAACTTGTGGGCTTTTTTTAGGAAATCTTCGTATTCGCCTTCAAGCTCTCTGTCTTTCTGGCCATAGGAATAAAGGAATATTAAACCCAAAGAAGCGTCGAAGCTTTCAGGGTCAAGTACTTTGGCTTCTTTAAGTTCGCTTTCTGCTTTTTCAAGCTCGCCCATGCGTATTAAAACGCTTGCTATCTTTAACCTTACGTATATGGATTTCGGGTCGGCATTTTTTACTTTGTACAGTTCATTCAGAGCTTGCCCATAATCGCCCTCCTCCGCATAAAACAAACCCTTGAGATAATCCCCATAAAGCGCTTTGATTGATTGTTCGCTTGCGGCAAATAGATTTACAGTAAAAAGGCAGGAAATAAAAAAGAATGCAAACGGCAACAAAAATCTTCGTTTCATTGCCGCAGATTTTATAAAATTAACAGCGTTTTCGATATTTGCGCGCTTGACAGAAGTAGGCATTCGAAAAAACATCATAGAAGTTTACCGAATCTAATATGCAATTACTGTATATTGTAGATAACTACGCTAACCGAAGAAACACAGATGACAGCACCACCCATGGCATTTCTCGTATGCTCCTTCGGCTTTTCGGCAAAAGATGCCTGCCTGTCCAGCCAACGGCGGGACGAACAGGCATCTTTTGGGTTATCTTGATTTATGTCTTTGTTGTTTTCTTCTCTTCTTAAACCAGTGTCTTTTTACTTTTTTCAGTTTTCTTTTCCTTCCACAAGGCATTTCTTCCTCCAAATTTTTATAATTTACCGCTGACAGCTAGTAAATAAGCTTGTTCAACGGGTACTCAATTATACCCTCTGCTCCGTTTTCCTTAAAAAGCGGGAGCAATTTCCTTACTTCCTTTTCTTCAATTATCACTTCAAGCGCGTACCAGCCTTCCAGCGTCAGTGATGAAATCGTCGGCTTTTTAAGCGACGGAAGTATTGATAAAATTTTCTGAAGATTTTCTTTCTTAACATTAAGCTTTAAACCAACCTTATCTCTTGCTTCAAGCGCGCCTTTTAAAAGAAGCAGGATGTAATTCATTTTTTTCTTTTTCCATTCATCCTTATACGCCTCTTTGTTTGCAATAAATTTAGTTGTCGACGTGCACACGGTGGCTATTTCTGTTAAACCGTTTGCGCGCAGGCTCTCACCTGTTTCAGTAAGCTCAACTATGGCATCAACCAGGCCGGTCTTAACCTTAACTTCTGTTGCGCCCCAGCTAAATTCTACATCTACGTTTATTTTCTGGTCTTTAAAGAATTTTTTCGTATAATTAGCCAGTTCTGTAGCTATGCGCTTGCCATCTAAATCTTTGAGTTTCTTTATTTTTGAGTCATCACGCACGGCAACCACCCATCGCACCGGGTTTAACGTTCTTTTCGCATATAATAATTCGTCAACCCGTATTACATCGGAATTATTTTCAAGTATCCAGTCTTCTCCGGTTATGCCGCAGTCCAACACTCCGTCTGCAACGTAACGTGACATTTCCTGCGCGCGTAAAAGCGTCGGTTTTATCTCTACATCGTCTATCGACGGTGTATAAGAACGCGAACTTACAGAAATATTAAATCCGCCGTTTTTAAAAATCTCCAAAGTTTTTTCTTGTAAACTTCCTTTTGGTAAGCCTAATTTTAAAACTTTCACGTAATACCTCCATGTTCCTAAATTCAAACCCTATCAAAGCTTTACAAGTTTTAAATTATACAACCGGAAAGTATGCTTGTAAAGGAAAATCAGCCTTGGAGCTCTTGTGAGAGCGGCATCCTTTAGCCGTTTATCTCGCCAGCCCATAGCAATTCTAAAGAGAACCGGCTTAAGGCTTCAAAAGCGATTCTGCCGCCAGAAATACCTCATCAACCCCTATTTCCCTAAGACATTGTTTATCCAGGTTGCAGCCGCTAAAACGAAAAGATTTATAACATGGCCTGCAGGAAATATGCTTTGAAAAAATAACGCAATTATCCGTTACCGGATATGCACCGTAAACTTTTTCATCAACAGGGCCAAATAAAACTATAGCTTTTTTACCTAAGGCTTGCGCAATATGAAAAGGCCCACCATCGTTAGTTATAACCAGATTGCACAAAGAAACAGCTGCGCAAAATTCTTCCAAATCTATCTTTCCGCATAAATTTATAACATCGTTTTTCAAGCCGCTTGAAATATACGAACATACGCCTGCTTCGGGTTTCGAACCAAAAAGTAGTATTTTTGCTTTTAAGCCGCCGCTTAACTTTGCGCAAAGTTTCAAAAAATTTTCCTGCGGCCAGCGCTTAAAATACGCGGTGTCACGCCAGCTGTCGCCCGAACCAGGGCAAACCGCAATCAATGTATCTTTTTCGCAAATATTGTTTTTTTCAAAAATTTCTTTTACTCTTTGTAATGAATTGCTGGAAACAAACAAATCAAATTTATAATCTTTTGGCGTAATATTTAAAAATTTCAGAAGTTCAAGATGATAGCGCGCAACATGTTTATCACTGTAACCATATGTTATATCTATTTTATCCGTTAAGAACCTTCCCCTATTCCTGAAATTAAAACCCAGGCGTTTTGGAATTCCGCTCATTCTAAGGAAAAACCCGTATTGGGAATTTAAGGACAAGTCAAAAACAACATCATATTTTTCTTTTTTTATTTCATTAAAAAATGAAGCGGCTTTTTTGATAAATTCTAATTTAGATTTTTTTAATGTGTCCCTCCACTCGTCTTTTTCAAAAATAAAAACTTTATCGAGAGATGGGTAATTTTTCAGCAAAGGAAAAACTCTCTGGTTACACAAATAGTGCATGGCCGCATTTGGTAAGTTTTCCTTTAAATTCCTAACCAAAGGCATGCTAAACAAAACATCTCCAATACCGAATGGATTAAATATTAGTATTTTTTTTATTTCCATATTAGCTCTAAGCGTTTAGCTGGCATCTGATAGCCGACGACTGCTGGCCAGAGGGCCGTAGTTTGGCTTTTCCTTTTAGCCAAAGCCAACAGCTCTTCATAAGTATAGCGCAATTTGCTTTAGGAAAAAAGACTTTTATTTATGCTAAAATTAAGAATGTTACTTATTTTGCATATTTGCAAAATTTTATTGACTATTTTACAAAAATAAGTTACACTTTCTATAAGATTATTTAACGATACGGGGAGTCTTTTAGACTATGAATATAGGCCCAATAATTAGAAACCTACGCAAAAGTCAGGATTTGACTTTAGCTCAACTTTCCGAGATGAGCAAGGTTGCCCTTGCAACGTTAAGCCGTATTGAAACCGGGAAAATGACCGGGACATTAAAGTCGCATATGCAAATCGCCAAAGCTTTCGGCTTAAGCCTTCCTCAATTTTACAGCGAAGTAGAGAAACTCAAAAGTAAGCAAACCGAACCCGAAGAAGAATACCGCGCAAATATGTTTGTGCATAACAAAGATGCTTCCTCTACTATTTTAACCAAAGATATTTTTAGTAAAAAAATGCTTCCGGTGCTAATTGAATTGAAAAGCGGCGGAAAAACTCAAAAGGAAGAATTAAAAGTCGGCGCAGAAAAATTTATTTACGTTCTTAGCGGAAAAATAGAAGTTACGATAGAAGATAAAAAAGAAATTCTGGAAAAAAACACTACGTTTTACTTTGACGCTTCGAAACCGCATTACATCAAAAATATAGGCAAGGGCGAAGCAGCGTGTATATGCATAGTAACACCAGTAAGTTTATAACGGAGGTAATATCATGAATGAACGAAGAACGATCCTCATCTGCGACGACGAAGAAGGCGTCCGGGAATCATTGAACCTCATTCTTGGAGAAGAATATAAAGTTGATTTCGTAAATAACGGTAACGAAGCTTTGCAATACCTTTCAAAAACAAATCCTGATTTGGTTATCATGGATATAAAAATGCCCCAGAAAAACGGGCTTGAAACGCTAAAAGAATTACGCCAGAAAAAACCAAATTTAAAAGTTATTATGGTTACCGGGTATCAAAGTGTTGAAACGGCTGCTGAAGCAAGCAAATGCGGCATCCTTGAATATATAACCAAACCTTTTGAATCATCTTTGGTTAAAGAAACCGTCCAAAAAGCTTTAAAATCACCTAATACTATCACGTAACAAGTAATGCGTAACAAGTCTTCAAAGACGTGATACCTGCTACGTGTTACTTAATTCGTGTTATCTAACTTGAATGAACTACCTCCTCCTTAACTTCATTATCGCCCTGTGGATTGAATCAGCAACTTCTTTTTTTATCGGCATTCTTTTTCTAATCAAAGGTACACAAAAAAGCCATAAGCTTTTTGCTGTATTGGCATTAGATGTCTCATGGTGGACATTCTGCCAAATTTGGATGGTTGCCTGCGATAGCTCTCAAACCGCTCTTTTCTGGGGACGCATCGGATATGCAAGCGCAACTTTTATTGCTCCGTTTTTTATGCATTTTATTATCAATTTTTTGCAGATAAAAAATAGAAATTGGTTTTTGCGAGTTGTTTATTTGACTAGTTTTATAGCTGCTAGCCTTAAATTTACAAAATATGGAATAGAATATGTTGCACCTAAATTCTATACTAAATACTATCTTGTTCCAAACATAGGTTTTCATTTTTCTATAGCTATATTCTGGGTTTGCACTTTTTATTCCTTTTGGAAATTATTTATAGCATACCGAAATTCGTCCGGTAAAAAACAAAATCAGTTGAAATATTTATTTTGCAGTATGCTTTTTGGCTTTAGTGCCGGAACGGCAAATTTTCTTTTAGCCTATAACATAAACCTTCCGTTTTCACCTTTTTTAACATATTTAGGAAGCATTTGGGCTTTAATAGCTGCCTATGCTATTTTCCGCCACCACTTGATGGATATTACTATCGTTATCAAACGAACCGCGGTTTACTCTATGTTAGTTACGCTAATTACCGTAAGTTACTTTATTCTAATATACATAGCAGAATCTTTTTTCCGTGGATTCGTGGGGTATAAATCTATGCTTTTGACTATAGGTTTTCTGGTTATATTTACCTTGGCATTTCAACCTTTAAAAAATATCATCCAATCTTTTATTGACAAATACTTCTTCAAAGGTTCTCAAGCAATTCTTGCCGAAGAACTACAAAAAGCTCAGGAAGAATTAAAGCGAATCGAGCGGCTTAAGGCAGTAGGCACATTAGCTGCAGGTATGGCGCATGAGATAAAAAATCCTTTGACCGGTATAAAAACATTTACTGAGTATTTGCCTGAAAAATATAATGAACCTGGTTTCGTGGACAAATTTCACAAAATCGTTTCTACAGAGGTGGATAAAATAAATTCAATTGTTCAACAACTTTTGGACTTCTCAAAACCAAAACAGCTACAATTGCAGGAAGTTAATATCCATCAAATTATTGACCAGACGCTTTCTCTGCTTAGCAACAGCCTTATTAAGTATAAAATTGCATTAGTTAGGAATTACGACACCTCACTCCCTTCAGTGCGTATGGACCCAAACCAAATGCAGCAAGTGTTTTGTAATCTTTTTTTATATGCAATCGAGGCAATGAAGGGTGGTGGCAAATTAACCGTATCCACGTCACAAACCAATAACACTATACAAATAACTATCAGCGATACCGGAAAAGGTATAACCCAAAAAGATCTTGAACATATTTTTGATCCATTTTATACCACCAAAGAAACAGGAACCGGCTTAGGTATGTCAATTATTTATGGGATAGTTAAGGAGCATAAGGGCGATATTAAGGTAGAATCCAAAGAAAATAAAG
>JAQVOZ010000219.1 GCA_028702365.1 Candidatus Omnitrophota bacterium
TATATTACATACTTTAAGTGGTGCTGAAGAAAAGGCTAAGGCGAACCTGGAAGCCAGGATAAAAGCCCATAACTATGGGCAATTTATAGCCAATGTTATTATTCCTAAAGAACAGGTTACCGAAGTAAAACTTGGTAAGAAAAAAATTCTGGAAAGAAAATTTTTCCCCGGGTATATTTTGGTAGAAATGGAAATGAATGATGATAGCTGGCTGTTTGTAAAAAATACGCCAGGTATCACAACTTTTATCGGGCCCAGACGAAAACCCAGCCCCATATCCCAGGAAGAGGTCGATAAAATTTTAGCTAAAGCCAAGGAAAGCAAGGAAAAACCGGCTCCAAAAGTTACTTTTGAAAAAGGGGAAAGTGTACGAGTAATTGAAGGAGCTTTTCTTAATTTTAACGGTCTTGTTGAAGAGATACAGCAGGATAAAGGTAAATTAAAGGTAAGCGTTTCTATTTTCGGAAGAACGACACCGGTTGAACTTGAATTTTGGCAGGTAGAGAAGATATAAAACCAGCATAGAAGCGTAAATCCGCGTAAATATCAGCGGCAATCCGCTTCTACAACAAGTAGGACAATATGGCCAAGAAAAAGAAAAAACCAGTAACCCAGATAAAATTACAAATTTCTGCAGGTGCAGCCAATCCAGCTCCTCCGGTAGGCCCATCGTTGGGCCAGCATGGTTTAAATATAATGCAATTTTGTAAGGCCTTTAACGAAGCCACAAAAACCAAAGAAGGTATAATTTTACCAGTAGTCATAAATGTTTATGAAGATAAATCTTTTGATTTTATTATTAAAACTCCTCCGGCATCAGTTTTATTAAAAAGAGCTGCTAACTTGGCAAAAGCCAGCGGCCAGGTAGGCAAGGAAATCATCGGCGAAGTTACCAGGCAGCAGGTAATAGAAATCGCCAAAGAAAAGATGGCAGACTTAAATACGAATGATTTGGAAAAAGCAATTAAGGTTATTTCCGGAACCGCCAGAAGCTGTGGTATAAGAGTAAAAGAATAATAGTAGAGAGGCATAATATGAAAAAGAAAAGCAAAAGATATCAAGAGGCAACTAAATTAAGAGATGAAGCGAAGGTGTATTCGATTGAAGAAGCCGTTGATGCTTTAAAGAGCATGCCTCATGCAAAATATGACGAAACGCTGGAAGCAAGCTGCCAGGTTAATATTGACCCGAAGGCTACAGACCAGACAGTAAGAGGCTCGGTAGTGCTTCCTCACGGGACAGGCAGACAGGTGAAAGTTATCGTGTTCTGTGAACCGGAAAAAGAAGCTGATGCAAAGGAAGCAGGCGCTGATTTCATAGGCTCCCAGGAATTGGCAGATAAAATTACCAAAGAAGGCTGGTTTGAATTTGATTGCTGTATATCTACCCCCTCAATGATGAAAGTTGTAAGTAAGCTCGGCAAGGTTCTTGGGCCACGCGGGCTTATGCCTTCCCCGAAGACAGGCACTGTCACCGATAATATTTCTTATGCGATAAAAGAGGCAAAAAGAGGAAAAATAGATTTCCGTATGGATAAAGCATCATGTATTCATGTGGGGCTCGGAAAGATTTCTTTTTCAAAAGAACAATTGGCAGAAAATGTGCATGCCTTTATGGATGCTTTAAACAACGCAAAGCCGGCATCAATTAAGGGTGAGTTTATCAAGTCCGTATATTTATCGACTACAATCAGCCCGTCAGTGAGGTTAAACGCATGAAACATATAGGTACGATAGTAAGAGAAAAAATTGTTGACGAACTGAAGGAAAGCCTAAAGCAATCAGAAGGTTGTTTTTTTATCAACTTCAATAAAGTTAAAGCCCTTTCCATAAGCCAGCTAAGAAATAATCTAAGGAAGATGAATTCAAAAGTTTACGTAGCGAAAAATTCCTTACTCTCAAAAGCGTTCGACGCAAAGCGTGACAATATAGTTAATTTCGTAAGCGGAGAAACTGCTGTTATTTTTGTTTACGACAAGGATGTAGTCAAGACTGCTAAGGCATTGGTTGATTTTGCAAAAGAAAATGAGATTCTCAAAATACAGGGCGGTTTTCTTAATGATAAAGCGGTAAGCCCAGAGGATTTGAACTCTTTGGCAAAATTACCGCCCAAAGAAATACTTTTAGGTATGGCTGTAAGCGGCCTTGCCTCTCCCATTACCGGTTTTGTTTCTGCATTAAATCAGGTTATGCTGAAGTTTGTATGGGTAGTTGAGGAAATAAAAAAGAATAAAGAAACCAATAAGAAGTAGGAGGTTAATATGGCTAAGGTAGAGGACGTTTTAAAGATGGTAGAGGAGATGACAGTGCTTGAGCTTTCTGAGCTGGTAAAAGCATGCGAAGAAAAATTCGGCGTAAAAGCAAGCGCGCCCATGATGGCTGCAATGCCTGGAGTTGGTGCAGCAGCAGCAGCTGAAGAAAAAGAGGAAAAAACAGCTTTTACTGTTATGCTTAATGCTGCCGGAGCAAATAAAATAGCTGTCATTAAGGAAATACGAGCAATTACCGACCTCGGCCTTAAAGAGGCAAAAGAGCTTGTAGATTCTGCTCCAAAAAAAGTTAAAGAAAATATTAC
>JAQVOZ010000220.1 GCA_028702365.1 Candidatus Omnitrophota bacterium
CTTCCTATAAAATTTCTGTTAGTAGTTGCAAGCGCAACTTCGCCTTTATCCAATATGCCCATATGCCCACCAAGACACGGCCCGCATGTTGCCGGGCTTACTATGCAATTTGCTTCCATAAATGTTTTTATAAGGCCTTCTTTTTCTGCCTGCCTATAAATACTCGGGCTTGCCGGCAGAATAATAACCCTAAGGCCTTTTTTTACTTTTTTATTTTTCAAAATTTTTGCAGCCGTCCTTAAATCAGTTATCCTGCCGTTTGTGCAGGAACCTATAACCACTTGATTAAGCGTAATATTTTTTAATTCGCCAACCGGCCTCGTGTTACTTGGCAGATGCGGACAGGCGACTTGAGGCTCAAGTTTTGTTACATCGATTTCTATAACCTCTTTGTAACGGGCATCGCGGTCGGCCTTTAATTCTTTAAGTGAGCCCTTGAAATTAAATTTCTTACCTTGTACTTGTTTCAGATACTTGATTGTAGATTCATCAGGCTCTACAACTCCGGTTTTTCCGCCTGCCTCAATTGCCATATTAGTCATAGTCAAGCGGTCATCAAGCCCAAGGTGCTCTATAACGGGGCCGGAAAACTCCATAACCTTGTAATGAGCGCCTTCAACGCCGATTTTGCCTATCGTATTTAAAATCAAATCTTTTCCGCTTAACCATTTATTAAGTTTTCCTTTATAAACAAACTTAATCGTTTGCGGCACTTTTAGCCAGCATCTTCCCTCTTTCATAACAGCTGCGAGGTCAGTTGAGCCGACGCCGAAGCTGGCGGCTCCAATACCGCCTAAAGTGCAGGTATGCGAATCAGCTCCAACCACAAGATAGCCAGGCGAAACCAGGCCTTCTTCTATTAAAAAAACATGTTCTACGCCGCATTCATTGATATCAAAGAAATTTTTTATCTTATATTTTTGCGAAAAATCTTTCAGCAGCCTTGCGTTATTGGCGGCTTTCAAATCTCTTGCCGGCAAAAAATGGTCACAGATGAAACCTATTTTTTGCGTATCGAAAACAGAATCAAAACCTGCTTTTACAAATTCCTTTACCGCTAAGGGCGCAGTTATATCATTACCAAATGCAAAATTCACCTTTGCATAAACAAAATCCGCAAGTTCTTTTTTTCCGGAAGCCTTTAATAATATTTTTTCAATTAATGTTAAACCCATGATATTCCAAAAGAGCCTATTTTCCTCTTTTCTCTACTCTCAACCCTCTACTTTCTACTTAAATTCTTTAACAAGGAGTGCAGCGTTGTGCCCGCCGAAGCCAAGCGAACTCGATATGGCAACTTTGACATTACGCTTAAGCGCTTTGTTTGGCGTATAATTCAAATCACATGCCGGATCGGGATTTTCGTAGTTTATGGTTGGCGGAATAATTTTATTTTTTACGGCCAGGCAGGCTACAATAAATTCAACTGCGCCGGCTGCGCCCAACATGTGCCCAGTCATTGATTTGGTTGAACTGATACTTACCTCTTTTGCAAATTTACCAAAAACTCTTTTTATGGCAAGAGTTTCAATCGCGTCATTTAACTGGGTACTTGTACCATGGGCATTTATATAGATATCTCCGCTGGCCTCAATGCCTGCTTCTGCAAGAGCAAATTCCATAGCTTTCGCCGGGCCGACAGCTTCAGGATCGGGCGCAGTGATATGATAAGCATCGCAAGTTGCGCCATAGCCGCTTACTTCTGCTAAAATAGGCGCGTTGCGGCTTTTAGCGCGCTCATATTCTTCAAGTACTATCACGCCTGAACCTTCCGCCATTATGAAGCCATCCCTTTCTTTATCGAACGGCCTGCAGGCACGCTCTGGTTCATTATTTCTTTTAGAAAGAGCCTTAAGCGCGCAAAAGCCTCCCACGCCCATAGGCGTTATGGAAGCTTCTGACCCGCCGCAAACGACAACATCAGCACGGCCATATTTAACAGCCGAATACGCCTCGCCTATCGCGTGAGCGCCTGAAGCGCAGGCTGTAACCGTACAAAAGTTTATGCCTTTTAAACCAAAATGTATGGCAACAGCACCGGATGCTTCATTGGTGATTAAACTTGGTATAAGAAATGGCGATATCTTATCCGGGCCTTTTTGAAGATATTTAAAACACTCACTTTCAACTATTTGCAGGCATCCTATGCCGGAACCGATTATTACTCCGGTTCGATATGGGTCTATTTTAGTTAAATCAAGTTTGCTTTGCAAAAGCGCTTCTTCGCAGGCTTTTAGCGCAAACTGGACAAAACGAGGGGTTCTTCTTATATCTTTTGGCGGAATAAATGAAGGTGTAACAAAATCCTTTGCTTCTCCGGCAATTTTCGAATCAAAGCGTTCAGGATCAAATTGCGTGATCCTTGTAATACCGCTCTTGCCTTCTATCAACGAATTCCAAAAAGATGGCACCCCAATTCCTACGGGGGAAACTGCCCCATAGCCAGTAACTACAACTCGCCTTTCCATTTTAAAAGAACTTTTTCCTTACTTTTTGGCTTTTGCTTCTATATATTTTACTGCTTCGCCAACTGTAGTTATTTTTTCAGCGTCTTCATCGGGTATTTCTATG
>JAQVOZ010000221.1 GCA_028702365.1 Candidatus Omnitrophota bacterium
ACTTAAATCAATAAATTTTACTCCTTTATCACGCAGCTCTTTTTTTTGCCGGTCAATTTCTGCAAATAAATAAGGGGGCAGTTTAAGCAGCCTGTCTGACAATTCGAAGTTTCTCATAAAATTTTATTTTTTAGCAGCCAATACGTCCCTCATTGAATATAATCCGGTTTTTTTGTCAGCAATCCATTTTGCGGCGACCAGCGCGCCTTTTGCGAATATGTCGCGGGTTTTAGCGTGATGAAACAATTCAATCCTGTCGACTTCACTTTCAAAAACTATTTTATGGTCACCCACGACTTCGCCTTCCCGTGTGGCTTTTATGTCTCCGGTCTTTACGCCAAAACCTTCCTTATTTACTATCTCTGCCAGGCGCTTTGCCGTTCCAGAAGGAGCATCTTTTTTGCAAACATGATGCACTTCTTCAATTGATACCTTATAACCGCCAAGCGCCTTTGAGGCTGCCTCAACTAAATTAAACAAAAGATTTACGCCTATGCTCATATTCGGAGAAAAAACAATGGCAATTTTTTTTGCGGCTTCTTTTATTCTTTCCTGTTGATTTTCATTTAAGCCTGTCGTACCGATAACTGCACATTTATCGAGCTTTACGATATACGGCAAATTTCCTAAAGTAGCTTCCGCAACCGTAAAATCAATAATACAATCAGAGGCGCTTATCTCTTCCAAATTATCCGTAACGCGGACTCCGTTTATAGTTTTGCCGATGTCAGGATGGCCTTTTCTTTCCAAGCCGATAACTACTTTAAAAATTTTATCTTCTCCGGACAAAGCAAAAATACGCTGGCCCATTTTTCCGCAAAATCCTGCGATTGCTAATTTAATCATAATATTTCTACTTTAATAATCCGTAACTTTTCAATGCTTCTTTCAATTTTTTTTCATTTTCAGGTAACATTTCCGACATTGGAAGCCGTAGAGTTTTCTCGCAAAGCTTCATTAAACCCATTGCCGTTTTAACGGGTATAGGATTGGTTTCGATAAACATTGCCTTAACTAATGGCGCCAGCCTATAATGAATTTCTCTGGCTTGTTCAACGTTTCCTTTTTGAAATGCACTTACAAGGCTTGCAACATCGCGAGGCACTATATTGGCAACAACCGAAATAACCCCTACTCCGCCTATCGCGAGCACAGGAAGCGTTAGAGCATCATCTCCGGATAATAAATCAAAATTCTTGCCGCACAAAATTTTTACACGCGACATCTGTTCCAAATTGCCTGATGCTTCTTTAACGCCGACAATATTTTTACAATCGCGGGCTAACCTGGCTATTGTTTCCGGTTCAATATTTACTCCGGTGCGGGAAGCAATATTATATAGAATCATAGGCATGTCGACGCTCTCGGCAATTGCCTTAAAATGTTCATATAAGCCTTTCTGCGTAGGCTTGTTGTAGTAGGGCGAAACCTGCAAAGATGCACTGGCGCCGGCTTTCGCTGCGTGCTTTGTAAGCATTATGGCTTCCTGCGTTGAATTCGAACCGGTTCCGGCAATTATCGGGATTCTTCCTTCGGCATGTTCAATACATACCTCTATAACTCTTTCATGCTCTTCATAATTCAAAGTTGCAGACTCTCCGGTAGTGCCGCACGGAACTATAGCGCTTGTTCCGTTTTTTATATGAAAATCCACAAGTTTCCTTAATGTTTTTTCATCAACCTGGTCGTTTTTAAACGGGGTAACAATTGCAACAATAGAGCCCTTAAACATAATACCTCCCCTTATAAACAAATTTGGCTTTCCCTTCCAGCCACACATTTTGGAATTTATTATTATTTTTTTCAAAATAAACTTTTAATATTTCTCCACTCTTGGTTTTAACTTTTATAATCCTGTTTCCTGCCTTCGATAACCTACAGCCGGCAATTATTGCTGAGGCGCTCGAACCGGTACCGCAGGCAAGGGTTTCAGCTTCAACTCCGCGTTCATAGGTGCGTACTTTTATAAAGTCATCATTTATAATTTCAACAAAATTAACATTTGTACCTTTTGGCGCAAATTTGGAGTGATAACGTATAATTCTTCCCAAATTATTAACGTCAATTGTATCAAGGCCCTCGACAAAAATAACTGCATGAGGCACGCCTGTATTTACGAAATTTACTTTTAGCACCCTGTTGTTCACCGCAATAGGGATATTCAGCTTTATATCTTTTGGGTCAGTAAGTTTAATTCTGACGTTATCATTATTTACTTCTGATTCGATAATTCCGGCTTTAGTTTCCAGCTTAATTACTTTTGTTTTTTCTCCTTTTACGGCAAACGGGGATTTTCTTGCCCATGGATGCGCATACAAAGCGCTGCACCTTGCGCCGTTTCCGCACATTTCAGCCTCTGAACCATCTGCATTGAATATTCTCATTCTGGCGTCAGCTTTTTTTGTTTTTTCAATCAGAAGCATCCCGTCTGCGCCAATGCTGTATTTTCTATCGCAAATCTTTCTTGCTAAATCTGCCAATTCGGCATTTTTAGCCTGCAGCCCGTCTCCAATAACTACAAAATCGTTCCCAGCTGCAACCATTTTGTAAAAATCAATTGTCTTTCTC
>JAQVOZ010000222.1 GCA_028702365.1 Candidatus Omnitrophota bacterium
GCAATAATTAGCAACACGCTCTGTGTGGCCTATCGTATATTTGTCTTTAGCCTCAATGCTCGAGGCTAGAGCTGCAACTGTCTGAAAAAGCAGGCGTTTATTTATATCTATCTGCCGGCTTAAGTCTTCGATAAGCCAGGCGTTCTTGAGCGCCATGACAACGTCTGAAGCCAGCACAGACAAAAATCGCAGCTCTTCTTCGCCAAAACTTTTTTTATTCTTTTTTTCTCCGAGGAACAAAATTCCAACCAGGTCTTTCCTGAAAAATCCGGGTATACATGCTTTTGCTTCATATAAAGAAAGCTCGAATTTTAAGGCCTCAAGGAATCTTTTTATTTTTACGTCTT
Source organism: Candidatus Omnitrophota bacterium (assembly GCA_028702365.1). Taxonomy (GTDB): domain Bacteria; phylum Omnitrophota; class Gorgyraeia; order Duberdicusellales; family 4484-171; genus JAJYOP01. The sequence continues at coordinate 348 of JAQVOZ010000222.1, forward strand.
TTTTTGTTTTGTAATATTTAATGCGGCTTGTAATTTTTGACCATAAAATGTGCTCTTTCGGAAGATTTATGCTTTTGTCAGTGAAATACCTGGCCAGGGGGCTGTCTTTTTTAATTTTTGCAAATCCGGCAGGCACCCTAAGACCCGCATGGCCACGGGATACTTTTACGACATATTCATCTTTTACTTTGTCATAAATAAATATTCCAGCATGCTTAACCTTGAGGCTCGTTACGATTGTCCTTAAAATTATCCTTATGAGGGTATCGGCTCTATGTATGAGTATGGTCTGACGGGCCGCGATTTGAAGTTTCTTATGGTATTCTGGTTTCATCGGGCTCAGTTTATAAACTATAAAATGTAATCGTCGATTTTAATGCTCAATTCGCCTAAATCCAACGGTTTAGTAATATAATCAAGCGCACCATATTTCTTGGCTTTTGCCTGCAGCTCTTCATCATCTTTACCGGTAATCATGATTATTTTAACGCTATCGTCAATTTTTTTTATTTCTTTTAGAATTGTCAGCCCGTCTTTATCCGGCATTTGTATGTCCAGAAATATAAAATCCGGGTGAAGTTCGTTGTATTTTTTTAATGCTTCCTCTCCGCTGTTGGCTTTAATTGCCGTAATACCTAACCTTTGCAGAAAGCGGCTTAGAAAATCAACAATCTCGATTTCATCATCAACAATAAGCACTTTTTTCTTTTCTATTGCCATAAATTCACACAAGTTGAAAATTACAATACATTAAATACTATCATATTTATTAAAGAGGGTAAATGTTTTTTATATAATGGCAACTGGTTGGTTTTAGGGGCACGTAGGCAAAAAATCAGACGAAGCCAAGATACTGCTTCCCTTCTGAGGTAGGATTTAAGAAACGCTTTATAGTTACATCGCGATTATCCGAAAGATTTATGTGGGATTTTTTCTCTGCCGGAAAAACAACCTCAACTATGGGATTAAAAATATCGTAGGTGTTCTGTTCTCTTACCACAGCCACGCTGTCGTCGTTTAAAAGGACAAGCGTGCCGTAAGGCCAAACGCCTAATATCCTGAAGAAACTGTCAAGCAGTTCGGGATGAAATAATTTGTTTTTTTCTTTCATCATTACTTCATAAATTAATGCCGGGGAATATTCGTTCTTATAGCTTCGCCTTTGGGTAAGCGCATCATAAACATCGCATATGGAAACTATCAATGAAGCTATATGTGGTTTTTGTTCAAAGCTTAACTTAGGGTAACCCTTGCCGTTAAAACCTAAATGATGCTCAAATGCAACCAAAGGCACAATTATACCCAGTGCTTGAGAATATTTCAGGAGAATCTGAGCGCCTAAAGCTGAATGGCTCCTAACTATATCAAATTCTTCCTCCGATAGCTTATCGGGTTTTTGAATTATTTTACGTGAAATAAATATCTTGCCTACATCATGAAAAATAGCCGCTGTTGCAATATCCAGAAAATCTTCTTTCGAAAATCCCAGTTTCCAGGAAAAATACATGGAAAGTATGGAAACATTAAGCAGGTGCCAAAAAGTAGTTGCGTCATAACGCTTGACTGCGGCAAGTTTTAAAAATTCATTATGTTTTTTCATTAAATTTTCCATAACTCCGATAACGTTGAAACGAAAGTCTACGGCATCGATAGACCTCCCGCCTAAAACGTCCTCTATGGATGTTTCTACGGTTTTAACCGAGTCTGCATAATAGCTTTCGATGTTTTCTTCTTTTTTCTCCTTGAGCTCTTTGTCTGCGTCAGCAGAAGATTTTATTTTGCCTACAGTTATATTTCTTATCCCGATAGCCGTAATATATTTTTGAGGTTCCCGCACCTCTTCGGTTTCCGGAATTGCCAAATATTCGATAAACTTCAAAAGTTCCTCTTTGTCTATTCCTCTGGTAAATGTAATTCTTTCAATGCCTTTTTTCTTTAAGACGCCTATCGCAGATTTTATTTTCTGGCTTAACTCAAAAAATATTTCTCGTTCATAAGCAAGTTCATACCCGACAATTCCTACCGTAAATTCCTGTTTTTCTCGTAACACTTCCGCTAAACTTTCGTAAGCCGCATTCAGGCCTTCGGAAAATTTAGGGTGGCTGGAAGTATATATTTTTGCTATCTGAAGGCAAGTTATTAACTTTTTAATGTATTGTTCAATCTTTTCCATCATACTAACTTACCCAATGCCTTAATAGCTGAATTTTT
>JAQVOZ010000223.1 GCA_028702365.1 Candidatus Omnitrophota bacterium
AGTTATGCCCTAATGTAAACATTTTTATAAGAGGCGTAAGGGAGGCGGTGTCACCGAAATCATATTCATATTTTCCTTTGGTTAAACTCGGACAGGCAAAAGGCTCAACTGCTATAATTTTTAAATTATCGTTTTTTAATTTATCTTTAACGAAAGGATGTATCAATCCGCCGAAATTACTTCCTCCACCCACGCAACCTATAAGATAATTTGGCACTTCACCTGCGAGTGCCAGTTGTTTTTTCGCTTCCAAGCCTATGACTGTCTGATGAAGCAACACATGGTTTAAAACACTTCCCAGACAATAATTAGTATTTTTGTCTTTTGCGGCATCTTCAACTGCCTCGGATATCGCAATACCTAAACTGCCCTGGCAATTGGGGTCTTCTTTAAGAATTTTTTTGCCGCTTTCCGTAAGCGTTGAGGGCGAGGCAACAACTTCAGCCTGCCACATACGCATTAATGATTTTCTGAAGGGTTTTTGTTCGAAGCTTACCTTAACCATATAAACGCGGCACTTTAGGCCGAAAACATTGCAGGCGAAACTTAAAGCGCTGCCCCATTGGCCGGCGCCGGTTTCGGTAGTTAAGCGCCTGATGCCTTCTTTTTTGTTGTAATATACCTGCGCAATTGCGGTATTTGTCTTATGGCTGCCCGTAGGCGAGGCGCTTTCGTCTTTATAATATATCCGGCATTTTGTCTTTAGCGCACGCTCCAGATGCACTGCCCTTTTAAGCGCGGTTGGCCGCCAGATAGTTAAAATATCCATTACTTCGTCAGGAATTTCTATCCAGCGCTCCTGGCTCATTTCCTGTTTGATAAGAGAAAGTGGAAAGATTGGACGAAGATCATCCTCTTTCAAGGGCTTGCCGGTTCCCGGATTAATCGGGGGCGGTAGCTTAAATGGCAAATCCGCGGATACGTTGTACCAGCTTTGGGGGATATCTTTTTCGGAAAGGTTTATTTTAAAGTCCGCCATAGAAGAGTATTATAAATGAAAAAGGCACTATTGCAAACGAAAAACACATAGCCGCAGGCAATTTATCTGCGGCTATCTGCTTTAAAATCTGTGTTAATCTGCGTTTAAGAAGCGTGGTATTTCCCGCGGAACAAAGTAAGCTCCAGAAAAGCCTGCAGCCTTCTTGAACGGCTTGGATGCCTTAATTTCTTAAGCGCTTTTGCCTCAATTTGCCTGATGCGTTCGCGCGTTACCTTAAAAATCATGCCTACTTCTTCTAGTGTTTTGGGCGTGCCGTCTTCTATGCCGAAACGAAGTATAAGAATCTTTTTTTCTCTTTCCGTTAAACTCTCCATAGCCTGCTGTAGTTCCTCTTTCAGCATAGAATAGACTGTTGCGTTGGCAGGAGATACTGCTTTCTTGTCTTCAATAAAATCTCCAAAATATGTGTCTCCATCGTCGCCTATCGGCGTGTGTATCGATATTGGCTGTTGGGAGACTTTAACGATGTCTTTTATTTTTGAAATCGGAAGCCTAAGCTCTTTGGAAAGTTCTTCAGAGGTAGGTTCTCTTCCTTTTTCCTGGATGAACAAACGCGAAATGCGGATTATTTTGTTGATAGTTTCTGTCATATGTACAGGAATTCTTATGGTGCGCGCCTGATCAGCTATTGCACGCGTTATTGCCTGGCGTATCCACCAGGTAGCGTAAGTTGAAAATTTATATCCGCGTTCGTACTCAAACTTCTCAACTGCCTTTATCAGACCGATATTACCTTCCTGTATCAAATCAAGAAAAGAAAGGCCGCGGTTTACGTATTTTTTTGCTATGCTTACTACAAGACGAAGATTAGCCTCAACCAGAGTCCTTTTTGCCGCATTGTATTGCCTTTGTTTTTCGAAAATTATCCTTAGCTTAAGCCTTATTTCTTCTTCCTTAAAACCAAGCCTTCTTATAAAGGTTCTTTTGCTTTTGCCTAATTGGCGCTTTTCTTCGCTGGCGCCTCTGCCGTGGACTGTTGTAAACCGCCGGTTTATCTTTTCTATTTCGCGGCCCAGCATATGCATGTTAGCTATTATTTGTTCAATTATTACGATTGTAAAATTAAAACTTTCAAGAAGCCTCTTCTGGGTATCGATATTTTTCGTCCTTATAAGTTTTACATAAAGGTCTTTTATCCGTTTAACCTCTTTTTCCTTATTTGTTATTTCACCCTTAACAAAATCATCGGGGTTTAGTTCGTCCTTAAACAGCTTTTGAGAAATTTCGATAAAGGCTTCTTTGGCTATGACGGTAGAAAATATCTCGGCCCGTAATAGTTCCTCTTTACTTTCTATTTCCTTTGCAAGCCGGACTTCTTCTTCGCGGCTTAAAAGAGGAATCTGGCCCATCTGTTTTAGGTACATCTTAACCGGATCGTCTACCGGAGATGAAACTACGTGGACTTCTTTCTTTTCTTTTTCGCGCTCCCATTCCTCAACTTCGTTGGCTTCAAGAACGCTTATGTTCTGATTATCGAGCCGTTCGAAAACAACATCCATTTCCTCTGCGCTTACAACCTCTTCAGAAAGGAAATG
>JAQVOZ010000224.1 GCA_028702365.1 Candidatus Omnitrophota bacterium
AAAAACTTTTAAGCCTCTCCCCGGACTTATTTATAATTGCCGATTACGGGAAAATACTGCCGGTATCTTTGCTTACGATTCCCAAAATAGCTTCAATTGGAGTGCACCCCTCATTGCTTCCGGCCTACCGCGGGCCAGCACCGATAAACTGGGCCATACTTCACGGTGATAAAGAAACCGGGGTTACCATATTTAAGATGGATGAAGGATTGGATACCGGGGACATAATCCTTCAAAAAACAATTGCAATTTCCGATAACGACAATGCAGGCGGCCTTCATGATAAGCTTGCGTACGAAGGCGCAAAACTATTAATAGAATCATTGAATATGATTAAAAAGGGTAATTATAAAACTATTAGCCAGGATGAGGCCTTTTCGTCGTTCGCTTCCAAACTTCAAAAAGAAGACGGAAGGATAAAATGGCAGGAAGCAGCAACAGATATCCGCAATAAAATCAGAGCGATGTCCGGCTGGCCCAGCGCTTATACGTTTTATAAAGGAAAAATAATAAAGATAACTGAAGCTGAAGTATCGCCTGCTACAGGTGCGGCTGAAGCGTCAACCATAGAAACGATAAAAAAAGACGGCATCTATGTTTCAACAGGAAATGGAATATTAAAAATAAAACGCCTAAAACCTGAAGGAAAACGTGAAATGGACGCCTACTCTTTTGTGCTGGGCCATGGTTTAAAAATCGGCGATAAATTCGATTCATGAAAAAGCACTATCATGTATTTTTTTCGGGCCAGGTGCAAGGCATAGGTTTTCGTTACACAGCACGCAGCCTTGCCGATAAATATGGTATTTACGGCTGGATAGCTAATTTAAGCGATGGCAGGGTTGAGCTTGACGTTGAAGGTAAAGCCCGCGATTTAGACAATTTTTTAGACGAACTCAAGAGAGAGTTCAGAACGTATCTGGGTGGTTTTGAAAGCGAGGAATTGCCTTATAGCGGAATATACAAAGATTTTAGGATAAAACTCTATTGACAGAAGCCTACGGCGGCATTGGCATAAATCATATGCGTTACGGTATCTTTTCCGATGTCCACAGTAATATTGAGGCTTTCACCACAGCCATTGAATACTACAAAAAAGAAAAAATCGATACTTATATATTTCTGGGTGATATTATTGGTTATGCCGCAAATCCAAAAGAAACAATTTCTTTGTTACGCACATTAGATCCAATCTGCATAGCCGGAAACCACGATTGGGCAGCAATTGACAAATTAAGCGCTGATTATTTTAATGAGTATGCCAGAGAGGCAATCGTGTGGACAAAAACGCAATTGTCGAAAGCTGAAAACAGCTATTTACGCAATTTCCCTCTTACCTATCAGGAGAAAAATTTCTTCTGTGTCCACGGGAGCTTAAATAATCCGGAGAATTTCAATTACATATGGGGTATTAATGAGGCAAGGGAAAATTTTGAATTGCTTACAACTGACATCCTGTTTGTGGGGCATTCGCATCGCGCCCAGATATATTACCGAAACACAAAAGGAGTTTTTTTCCATCCTGAAGGAAGTATTTCTATAAAAACAGGGGAGAAATACATTATAAACGTAGGCAGCGTGGGGCAGCCCCGCGACAGAGACAGCAGACTTTCGCTTTGCATTTACGATAGCGAGGAAAATATAGTAACCATCAAGCGTCTGGTGTATAATATTTCGCTTGCGGCGGAAAAAATCACAGAAGCGGGATTACCGCAAATATTAGCATCGAGGCTATATGTAGGGTGGTAAATGCAGATAACAAAAAAACTTTAATATGCCTGATTTAGAAAAAACAAAAAAAGCAATTGAGGAATTACGCGAACGAATACGTGATGCTGACTACAAGTATTACGTTCTAAGTGAACCAGAAATTTCCGACAAAGAATACGATGACATCTTAAAAGAACTTAAAAAACTCGAAGAAAAATACCCACGGCTTATTACGCCTGATTCTCCTACCCAGCGTGTGTCCGGCGGCATAATAGAAGGTTTTCCTACTGTAGAGCATAAAATAAAGATGCTCTCCCTTGATAATACCTATTCGATAGAGGAGCTTAAAGACTGGGAAAATAAGATTAAACGGTTATTGAAACATGATGTTTATATTGATTATCTGGTTGAACCTAAAATAGACGGCGTAAGCTGTTCCTTAATTTACAAAAAAGGGATATTTACAACCGGCGCAACCAGAGGAGACGGCCAAATAGGGGAAGATATCACAACTAACGTTAAAACAATAAAATCAGTGCCGTTAAGATTAAGGGGAACGAACATTCCTGAAACGCTTGAGGTTAGAGGCGAAATTTACATGGACAAAAAAGACCTGGAAAATATAAATAAAACACGCAGTAAGATTGATGAACCATTATTTGCTAACCCGCGTAATGCTGCAAGCGGTTCGCTTAAATTATTAGACCCGTCAATAGTCAGGCAACGTAACTTAAAATGTTTTATACATTCATTTGGGCTTGCTGAAGGAATAGAATTTAAAAATCATTATGAGTTCTTTGAAAAGATAAAAACTTTGGGGCTAC
>JAQVOZ010000225.1 GCA_028702365.1 Candidatus Omnitrophota bacterium
TGTGGCCATCAAGCTATTAAAAGCAAAGAGCAAGGCAGTGAAATCCGCCCCGGCAATCGAACTGCCTGAAGTGATAGAGGAATGAAGGAGCGGTTTGTCCTGATATTTTTCAGAAGAACGGATGGCGAAGCAGCAAAAAATATTGACAAATTCATCAATAAGAGTAAAATTTCACTTTATTGTTAGGGTCTATTTGCTATTTTCCTAGAAAGCGCCTGACTATAATAAAAAACCGGAGGATCCAATCAGCCCATTTCCGGCGTAAAAAGCTTGAAATGGGTTATTTTTATAAACATGCCTGAAACTATTTTAATCCTGACTATTCTTATCCCGATTGTAGGCTCGGCCATATTGCCGTTTGTTGGCCTTTTAGATAAGCGCCTGAGAAATGCCCTCACCTTTTGCCTGGTTTTTGCTTCATTTTGTCTTTCTTTAACTATGCTTCCACGAATATGCTCCGGCGAACAAATTGTTTTTTTCAGGCAGTTTCCTTTGGGCCTTAATCTTTCTTTTACTGCCGATGCGCTGGCTGTTTTTATGGCAGCGGTTTCTTCGTTAATCAGCTCAATTATCGTATTCTATTCCTTTGGGTATGTTAGCCACTACGAGCATCAAACCGAATACTATTCGATGGTTACTTTATTCCTGGGTTCAATGATGGGCCTTGTTTTTTCTTCCAACCTTATTCTTATCTATATATTCTGGGAACTTACTGCAATTTGCAGCTGGCGGTTAATCGGCTTTTTCAGGGAAAAAAATTATGTCATGCGCGCCGATAAGGCGTTTTTGATGACGGTATTCGGCGCGCTGCTTATGCTTGCGGGGTTTCTGCTGGTTTATCAGCAAACAGGCTCTTTTGACCTAAGCAGTATAAAAAATAATCTTAATGGCGGCCCCGTTAGCAACCTCGCGGTTCTTTTTATTTTGGTAGGTATACTTTCTAAATCAGCCACCTTGCCTTTTCAGTCCTGGCTTCCCGATGCAGGCGTTGCACCTTCTCCGGTTACTGCACTTCTGCATGCTGCAGTTTTGGTTAAGATCGGCGTGTATGTTTTTGCCCGCCTTTTTGTATTTACCTTTAACATAGACCAGATATGGCATACCATTGTCCCGGTTATTGCAGCGCTAAGTGCGATTGTCTCGGCTGGGTGCGCTTTGGTTGAGACCGATATCAAAAGAATAATTGCTTATTCAACCATAAGCCAGATAGCTTTTATTTTTTTAGGTTTAAGCACAAATGCTATTATAGGCATAGCCGGCGGGCTTTTATATATTCTTATGCATGGCATTTCCAAGGCCGGGCTTTTCCTTTGCGCCGGTATTGTTGAACAGAACACAAAGATAAAAGATATAACCAAATTAGGCGGCCTTATAAAAACTATGCCGCTTACGGCAATTTCCTTTTTACTTTGCGCTTTTTCAGTAATGGGTATTCCACCCTTTGGCGGATTTTTCAGCAAATATATGGTATTTGCTTCGGCCGTTACTAGCGGGCATATGCTGATTAATTTTGTTTTTCTTATAGGCGCATTTATGACGGTGCTTTATCTTGTAAGATTGTTTAATTTGGTGTTTATGGGCCAAGGGCAGGGAAATTTACCCAGGGAAGGTTCCCGCAGCATGATTGCGGCAGTTTTGATTTTAGGCATACTTTCATTTGCGAGCGGAATCTTCGTTTATTATCCTTTTAAAATTGCGCAATTAAGCGTCTTAAATCTGGTGGGGCTGGTTAAATGATGCATTTACCTTTATATATCAGTTTGCTGGTAGCCATTCCAATTGCAGGGGCAGTTATTCTGTTTCTGCTGCCGCAAAATTTGAAAAAGTTTAACGCAATATTTACGTTTATCGTTACCTTTGCAAATTTAATACTGGCTGCGTTATTGTTTGGAAAAAACTTTTCATTTGCCGCGCCTTGGCTTAATTTCGGCCTTGAATTTGCCGTAAGATTATACAATTTTAGTTCTTTTATGCTTATTGCCGCCGCCGGTTTTGCTTTTCTGATTACGCTTTATTCAACTGTTTTTATGAATGACAGAGAGCACAGAACGCAATTCTATTCATATCTTCTGATAACTCTTGGCTTAACAAACGGAGCGTTAATTTGCGATAACTTATTCTTGCTTTTGTTTTTCTGGGAAGGTTTGCTTCTGGTGTTGTTCGGTATGATAGCAGTCGGCTCAAAAACAGCTTTTAAGGCAGCAAGTAAAGCTTTGATTATTACGGGCATCTGTGACCTTTGTATGATGATAGGTATTATTCTTGCCGGGCATCTTGCAGGTACCTTGACTATTTCTAAAATCCATCTTGCCTCCGGCGGGCTTGCGAGCCTTGCCTTTTTGCTTTTAATGATAGGCGCTATTTCAAAAGCAGGCTCTATGCCGTTTCACAGCTGGATACCCGACGCTGCAACCCAGGCGCCGCTTCCTTTTATGGCGCTGGTTCCGGCAGCCCTTGAAAAACTCCTCGGAATTTATTTACTTGCAAGGATTTCGCTTGATATGTTCAGGCTAAGCGCCAATTCTGC
>JAQVOZ010000226.1 GCA_028702365.1 Candidatus Omnitrophota bacterium
AAGTGCGGCTATGTTGCGCCTTACATGTTAGTAATGACTATGCGCGCTTCCTTCTGCTGTTTGGGGCCCTTGCTTTCCCGAAGGCGCAAAGCAAAGGTTTCGCTTCCCGGAGGCTGTGTTATAGGCGTGCGTCCGGTTGATTTGCATATAAAAGGATTAAAACTTCTTAGCGCAGATATAAAAATAGAGAAAGGATATTGTGTCGCAGATGGAAAAAATATGCGCGGCAGCCATTTGTATCTTGGCGGGCAATTTGGTTCTTCAGTCCTCGCCACAGATAATATTATGATGGCGGCAACGCTTATCGAGGGAGAAACAATTATTGAATACGCTGCCTGTGAGCCGGAAGTAGAAAGTTTGGGGTTATTTCTTCAGAAAATGGGCGCTGACATAACAGGTCAGGGCTCGCCGCTTCTAAGAATAAGAGGCGTTAAAAAACTTGGAGGATGCGAATTTGATATTATCCCGGATAGGATTGAAGCAGGCACGTTTTTGGCTGCAAGTTTGGCTACTAATTCGCCTCTTATAATTAATGGCGCTAACCCGTTTCATCTTACCTCAGCCATAGAAATAGTTAAAGAAATGGGCGCGGAAGTACAAATTGACAATGCGCGTTCGATAAAAGTTACACCTAAGGGTAGCCTTCGGCCGGTTAATATTACAACTCTTCCTTATCCGGGTTTTCCTACGGATTTACAAGCTCAATTTATGATATGTCTTTGTTTCGCAAAAGGCATTTCTCTTGTTACCGAAAAGATTTATCCTGACAGGTTCATGCATGTTGCAGAGCTCAACCGTATGGGCGCAGGCATTCAAAGAAACGGGCCTTATGCAATAATAGAGGGCAAAGAAAAGCTGTACGGCGCAGAAGTAATGGCCTCCGACCTGAGAGCTTCTGCCGCTTTAGTCATTGCGGGTTTGAGCGCGGAAGATAAGACAGAAGTATTTAGGGTATACCATATTGACCGCGGATACGAGCATATTGAAGAGAAACTGCGCAAATTAGGAGCGAAGATTAAAAGAGAGAAACAGTAACGTAACTATGGTATTAGTAATTGACAATTACGATTCATTTACATATAACCTTGTTCAATATATTGAAGAGCTTGGCAGTCGGGTTGTTGTTTACAGAAACGACAAAATAACTATTGATAAGTTAAGAAAAATAAAAATAGATAGAGTTGTTATCTCTCCCGGGCCAGGCAGTCCAAAAGACAGCGGCATAAGCTGCGATGTTATAAGAGAGTTTTATGCGAAGCTTCCGGTTCTTGGGGTATGTTTAGGCCATCAATGTATAGGCTATGTTTTTGGCGGTAAAATTAAGCGCGCTCCTTATATAATGCATGGTAAAACTTCTCTTATCTACCATAACAAAAAAGGCATATTTAAGGGAATTAAGAATCCTTTTTCTGCAACAAGGTACCACTCGCTTATAATTGACAGGAAGCTATTGCCGGACAATTTGGCGGTAACCGCAGAAACGAAGGACAAAACAATAATGGGAGTGCAGGATAAAAAATACCCTCTCTTTGGAGTGCAGTTTCATCCTGAATCAATACTTACGGGCGAAGGGAAACGGATATTGAAAAACTTTTTGAATATATAATCAATGATAAAAGAAGCAATAGATAAACTTACGAAATACGAGGACCTTTCTTTCGAGGAGACAAAAGAAATTTTCGAAAACATATTCGCCTGCCGCGTGACCTCTTCGCAGGTGGCCGCTTTTCTTATTGCGCTTAAAATGAAAGGTGAGTCGGAAAATGAAATTTTAGCAGCTGCAACTGTTATAAGGCATTTGAGTAGGAAGGTTTCGGTAAAGAGCAGTTTTGTCGGCATAGAATTCGAAGATGAGCAGATTTTGGATACCTGCGGAACCGGCGGAAGCGGCGTTGATAAATTTAACATTTCAACTGCAGTAAGTTTCGTTGTGGCAGCCGCAGGCATTAAGGTTGCAAAACATGGAAACCGCGCAATGACATCTCATTGCGGCAGTGCCGACGTCCTTGAAGCGCTAGGCATAAAAATTGACGTTGAGCCTTCTATAATGGCTGAAGCCATAAAAACAGTCGGTATAGGGTTTTTATATGCACCGTTATATCATCCCGTTTTAGCAAAGGTAGCTACGATAAGGAAAGAAATAGGGGTGCGCACCATATTTAACATTTTAGGCCCGCTTTGCAATCCTGCATTTGCTACGCACCATGTTTTAGGAGTTTATAGGCAGGAGCTGGTTAGGCCCATGGCCAGTGTTTTGAAAAAATTAGGCGTAAAGCATGCCCTTGTTGTCCACAGTAAAGATTTAAAAGATGAAGTCTCTTTGGCCGGTACAACAACGGCAGCAGAGTTAACTAACCAGAAAATAAAAAATTTTTCTTTTAAGCCATCCGATTTTGGATTAAAAAAAGTAAACGTTAAGGATATCAAAGTGAAAAATGCACAGGAAAGTGCAAATCTAATAAACGATATTCTTGATGCAAAACCGGGGCCGGCACGCGACATTGTGCTGGCTAATGTAAGCT
>JAQVOZ010000227.1 GCA_028702365.1 Candidatus Omnitrophota bacterium
AAGTATTTTTCTTGCCGCATACCTGTTTAAAGCCTGCGAACGTTCTTTCTGGCATTTAACTTCTATGCCGGTTGGGATGTGCTTTAGATAAACGCAACTTGAGGTTTTATTCACAAATTGGCCGCCGGGACCGCTTGCCCTTATAAATTTTTCAACAATATCTTCTTCACGTATGCCTGATTGAAGTAATACGTTTTCTGGCTTTAAGGCGTTTTTTGACATAAAATATTGGAATATTTTTTTAAGGAACGGGGCTTTTTATTTTTCAAGCGCACCTTTTATCGTATTTTCTATCATATCTTTTACTGAAGGCAATGAGAGCTTATTGTAACCGGAAGGCACTTCAAACAGGCTGTCCGGCTGCGCCGCCATATTTATATTTCGATATTCTATCTGGAAGCTTCCGTCTTCCGCAACGGTTTTGACAGGAATACCCGAATCAGGCAATATCCACGAATTGACGGCTTGGGTTTTACCGGCGGCGTTATAAACTATGTAATATTTATCAACCGCCTTGCTATCCAATGTTTCTTTCCCTATTAATCTTCTTTCAATTTCACCGGGCATCTTATCGCTTCCGGCAATAACATTATTCGCAGTTAAAGGTATTTCCATATATGTTTTTTGGTCAGGCATAAGTATCCAGGCTGTGTTTTTGTCAATGCGTGCAATTGTGGTTATTCCGTTTGCTTCCATTCTTGCTTTTCCGGGGGCGTTATAAATCTTTCCGGAAACCTGCTGCCCCATACTAGTTGAACTGAAATCGGCAGAAAATTCTTGGGCTAAAATATTGCTAAAAAACATTAAACAAAAAAACATAAAAACAAAAAATATTTTTCCTGTTTGCTTCATAACCTTAAACCTCCTCAATAGAATAATATTATTTTTAATGCAGAATAAGAAATATTATTGGAATCAAATCCCCGCAACCATTGAGGTTGCGGGGATAATCTTATCATCAGGGAGAAAAGCCATTAACATGGACTGTTAAATTATTTTTATAGCTTTTACGGGGCATATTCTTTCGCAGCCCCTGAGCCTATCACAGCGAGAATCGTCTTTTACTTTGCATTTTTTGCTTTTTTGATCAATAAAAAGAATCTTGGCGGGGCATAATTTAACGCATTTTGCACAGCCAATGCAAAGTTCTTCGTTAACATTAACATTGTTCATCAAAATCTATTTTCGCTCCATTTTTGGGCAAATTATCATTTCAGAAGAATTTCCTTTCTGCATCTTCCACGTTGTCGGATGTTTCATTGCCGCTTTTCTCATGCACATTCCAGGATACATACCTTTGGCTGTCCTATATACGCCGCCGGCAAAAACCAAAATTGTCGTAAGCCAGATAAGCGCAACAATTATATAACCGAAAGTCTTCAATGCCTGTGTTTTAACGGAACCAAGTACGACCAGAATGAAAAAGCTGAGAGATAACAAAAAAATTACGGGAAGAAACAAGAATGCGCCCGGACATAAAGCTCTTACCATAACACCCTCCTTGATTACAGAAGCGAATCGTTGTTATTTCCTGTACGGACGAACACGCTTTGTATCAATCCGCTTAAAGTTTACATGCATGCGCTTCTAATTTTTTATTTTACCACTTTGCCTGCTTTAGGCAATAATTACTAAACGTGCAGTATTTCTTTTAAATCATTATCGGGTGTTGTAATCGGCTTAATGTTAAACTTATCAACAAGCACGTTTAATACATTAGGACTTACAAAAGCTGGTAAAGTTGGACCCAAGCGTATATTTTTTATGCCGAGAGAAAGAAGGGTAAGCAAAATGCAAACGGCTTTTTGTTCATACCAGGAAAGAACTAGAGATAAAGGAAGGTCGTTTACGCTGCATTTAAATGCATTAGCCAAAGCAACTGCTATTTTTATTGCAGAATAACTGTCGTTACACTGCCCGCAGTCAAGAAGCCTTGGAAAAGGCCCAATTGAGCCTAAATCCAGCCTGTTAAACCGGAATTTTCCGCAAGCTAAAGTAAGTATTATACAGTCGTTTGGAATTTTTTGCACAAATTCGGTATAGTAATTCCTTCCGGGTTTTGCGCCGTCACAGCCGCCCACGAGAAAAAAATGCCTAACTGCCTTTGATTTAACTGCGGCAATTATTTTATCTGCCAAGCCTAAAACTGCATCGTGGCCAAAACCAACAATTATCTCTTTCTCGATTGCATCTTCTTTAAATCCGCCTAATTCTTTTGCTTTTTGTATTAACTTACTAAAATCTTTTTTTCCTGTGGTATCTTTTATGTGCTCTACTTGCGGCCAGGAAACCAGGCCTGTTGTAAATATCCTGTCCTTGTAAGATATGCGAGGCTCCTGGATACAATTTGTAGTCATAAGAATAACTGCCGGTATATTGTCGAATTCTTTCTGCTGGTTTTGCCATGCTCCTCCGAAGTGCCCAATAAAATGCTTATATTTTTTAAGCTCCGGGTATCCGTGCGCAGGAAGCATTTCTGAATGTGTATAAATATTTACACCGGCATCTTTGGTTTGTTCA
>JAQVOZ010000034.1 GCA_028702365.1 Candidatus Omnitrophota bacterium
ATAAAAGGCGGGTTTCTGTTCTCTATTCTTATGCTGCAAATTGTCTTTCTCGGGCCCTTGGCTGAAGAACTTTTATTTAGGGGTTTTATTTATAAATTGTTAAGGAAAAAATGCAGTTTTTTAGTGTCTGCAATATCCTCCTCGCTTTTGTTCGCCGCGCTTCATAGAAGCAGCCAAGACGCCTTCCCTCTGGTCGTATTGGCAATTATCCTTTGCTACGTATATGAGAAAACTAACAACATAGCCACACCCATTCTGTTTCACATCATGCACAACTCTCTTAATGTTTCTTTTTTTCTATTGGTTAAAATTCTTACCTGACACGCAGATGACCACAGATAATCGCAGATAAAATAATCTATGATTATCCGCTTACAAATCTGTTTTAGCCTATATCAATTGATATAATCTGCTACATCCAAAGGTAGATGTAACGTTTCTTTGATATGCGCTATTCTTTGTGCGGTGTAAGGATGGGTCCTAAAATAGGAAATCGGATATAATTTTTTCTTATTTTCCTTGTATAATTTTTCCATGACATCTATCCCTGCTTTTGGGTTTAGTTTCAAGGTTTGCATGTATTTTACTGCTATTTCGTCCGCGTTAAACTCGTCCTCTCTCGAATAAGCTGCCATAATCTGAGCAAGGGCAAAAGAAAGGCCTTGCGTAAATTGGCCGTCATGGCTGGCAGCCCCGGAAGCGAGAATCAAAAGATTATAACCCATTGCCGCCTGCAGTTTTTTAATTACATGGCGCGATACAATATGCCCAACTTCATGACAAAGAACAAAAGCAAGCTCATCATCATTTAAGTCATCAAGCAGCGCTTTATAAATATAAACATAGCCTCCAGGCACGCTAAAAGCGTTTTTATCGTCAGTATCGCCTTTTTCATCTCCCGTGATTACATAAAAATAATAACTGATTTCTTTCCTGTCGCAGATATCAACGATTTTCTTGCCTATCTTATTCACCCTTTCAATGTCATAAGGATTATTTGAAATTTTCATTTGCTTCTCCACTTCTTTTGAAATTGCCTGGCCCATTGCAATCTCTTTTTCGGTGGAATAGAAAATTATATCTTGCCTGTGGGTACCAACATTGTATTCGGTATTAACGCAGCTGCTAAATAATAGGTAGCAGATAACAGATAGCGGATAACAGATAAAAATATCTGGTTTTATAAATCTATGGATTACTTTTGCAATCATCAATTTAATCAAAGAAGTCGCTTTTTTTAAAAAGCGAAACTAACGGGCAACTAAGTTTTGCTAAATTTTCTTCGGCACCCTCTTCTCTATCTATGACTGCCAAAGCTTTTACTATCTGTATTTTTTCTTTGGCTAATATTTCTATTGATTTTATAAGGGAAGAGCCGCTGGTTGCCACATCATCAACTATCACCACACGATCTCCGGGCTTAAGCTCCTTACCTTCAATTAATTGCTGCCTGCCGTGGGATTTTGGGGTTTTTCTTATCAAGAATGCGTTTAGTAACTTCTTCTGCATGTGAGAAACCATACACACCCCGGCAACTATCGGGTCTGCGCCTAAAGTCGGCCCGCCTATTGCAGAAATTCTATCATCTTTTATCAATTCCCACATGAGATGCGATATAAGATAAATACCCTGAGAAGAAAGGCTTACTCTCCTTACATCTATATAGAAATTGCTTGTTTTTCCTGAAGAAAGCTTAATTTCGCCCTTATACCAGGCGTCTTTTTTTAGCAAAGAAAGTAATTCATCTCTCATGATTAGTTTGTTCCTCCTTGGAAAAAAATTATACTTACAAAATTAAATCTTGCAATAACTACTTTTTATGTATACATTATAGCATACAGAAAGAAAAATAGTCATAGTAGATACCGAAATAAATGTTAGCCTTATTTTTGAAAGATTTTATCGCGTAAGGAGCGTTATGAAAAAAATAAAAATTTTCGTGATTTCCTTGGGGCTAATGATAAATGCGGCACATCCTTATGATGACGGTGATTTCCAGGTATGGCATACAGAATCCCAAGAAAAAAAATTAAACGATAAATTTAAAATATCTATAGAAGAGGAATTTCGCTGGGGAGACAATGCCAGCGAATTATTTTACCACCACTATGAACCAGGTTTAACATACGCAGTAAATAAACACCTTGACATAAGCCTGAAATACCGGCAGATTTATGATAAAAAGAAAGGTAAATTTAAAGAAGAGAATCAACCAAATTTAAACGCAACATTGAAAGGGGATTTTTTTGACTTTAGCCTGGAAGACCGTTCAAGGCTCGAGTACCGGCACTTTGATTATCAGCCTGATTCCTGGAGATACCGCAATAAATTTGCGGCAAAATTGCCATGGAAATTTACAAAATTTGAAATACAGCCTTACGTGGCAGATGAAATATTTGTCAATTTCTATAATACTTCTTTCACCAAAAACAGGCTTTATGCCGGCATGGGGATAAATTTAACTAAAAACATTAAAGCAGAATTGTACTACATGCTGGAAAGCAATCAAAGTGCTCACATCTGGACGGATGCCAATGTTTTTGGAAGCAAATTAAAAATCGTCTTTTGACTACCCGCTTAAAAGCAATATCTGCAGAAATGATTATACATTAAGGCCGGTTTCGTTAAAATAAAACTACTTAGATCTTATAGCTATAACCTTTATAAAATCCGCTGAATCTTCAATTTTATCGGTCACGCCTTCAAGGTATTCTGCCAGCTGATAACTAAGCAAAAGGCTTGTTGGCTCAAGCTTGGCATGTATTATGGCTTCAATCAGCGTTTTTTTCTGATCATCCGCCTGATGTTCGATGCGGTCAACTTCTTCGCAGTTAGATAGTGTTTTTTTGAGATCATTGGCGGTAAGGGCATGGATAGCATCTTTAAGTTTTGCGCTTGCCGCAACAATCAATTCTGTTGACAAAGAAATATGTTTAAGTACGCTATCCGGAAGTTTATGTTCAATAAAACCTAAAAGCCTTGCAGCTCCGTTAGTCCAGTCCGCTATTTTATCTAAAGTCATAACAAAATGCATAAGGTCTTCCCTGTCCGGCGGCAGAAACATGCCTTCAGAAAGCTTATTCACCATTTCTGATTTTAAAATATCCGCTTGATGTTCGCCCTGGCTTACTTTTTCGATTGCCGCTACTTGCGCGTTTAAATCCCTGTTCACAAATGCCCTGATTGCTTCTGAAAAAAAATTTACCGTTTTGTATGTTTCTTCCACGTGTTTTTGTGCATACTGTAGAATTTCTTTTTCCTCAGCCATTCCCAGCCAACCAAAAATATTTCTCATTTCCTTCACAGCTACCTCCTATTTCACGAAAAATATTATACCTTTCAATATAACAAAACTTATTACTCCGGACACAAATGGCGTTGCTACCCAGCATAATATAATATCACGCATGATATGTATGTTTAATACGCGGATACCTTTTACCAAGCCCACTCCACAAATCGCCCCCACTATTGAATGGCTGGTTGAAACTGGTATGCCCATCAGAGTATATACGTGGACGTTAATTGAACTGGCTAGTTGGGCAGAAAGCGCCATAATCGGGGAAAGATGAATAATCTCTGAACCTATGGTCTCAATAACTTTATATCCCCAGGTTACAATACCTAAAACTATGGCCGCGCCGCCTAAAATTATACCAATCTTGATTGGAATTATTTCTGCTCCAGCTAAAACTCCGACAGAATTCGCGACATCATTTGCTCCCCAAGTATAGGCAACATAACAGCCGCTTACAACGATAAGAGGCGCAATTACCTGCTTAAAGTATCTGCGCGGGATTATCCGGGGTAAAATATTTTGCAAAACACGAAAAAATATATATCCCAGTATTGCAGCACCTACGGGAGTAAGAATCCAGCATATAAAAATATCTCCCAATACCTTCCATTTTACAGGTGCGGATACAGCAAGGCCTGCGCCGGCTACTGCGCCGACAATAGAATGGCTGGTTGAAATGGGCATTTTCCAGAAAGTTGCAAGCACCACCCAAAGACAGGCGGCAAAACTCGCAACAAGGGCGATGTTGCGGGAATTATTTCTGCTGAGCGTATTAAGCGGCACAATGCCTTTGCCTATGGTTGCTGTCACATAAGAACCCTGCAGGCTGGCACCCAAAAAGCCAAACAACATAATTAAAATTATCGCCTGTTTTAAAGTTAATACGCGCGAACCAACAGCAGTACCTAAGGAATTGGCGGCATCGTTGGCGCCTATGGACCAACCAACCACCAAGCTCATTACTATAGTAATACCTATAATTAAAAAATCCATCGACTTATTGTATAGTAAATAAAAAACAGCGATAACTCAATTTGGGCTGGAATTTAAAAACAACCAAGGTAAAAACTCATAATCCCACTTAATATAGCATAAGATAAGAAATAAGCAATCTAAAATTAACATCAAATGATTGTTTAATTTCAAATCGAAGACAATATTTCTTTTTCGAATATATTATCCAACCCCATAATGCAATTTGGGTCAAAATACTTTTTAAGGCGTGCCATTTCTTCTATCTGCGATTTATCATACATAATTTTTAAGTAAGGCTTTTTAATCTTGCCTATGCCGTGCTCTGCGGAAACCGTTCCTCCCAGGCTCACAGCTTTTTTGCAAAACATTTCCATATATTTTTTTGCCGTAAAGGTTTCCTGCGTAGCCTTAGGAAGAAAATTAAAATGCAAATGGTCTTCACCGATATGACCGAAGTTTACATAACGAATACCCGACTCTTTTGCTTTTTCTTTATAGAAATTATACATATACGTGAATGAATTATGCGGCACGGCACAATCAACTGCGGTTTTAAGCTGTTTATAATTCCTTAAATACTCATTGATTAACTGCGGCAATCTGTGACGAAATTCAAAAATCCGCTCTCTTTCTTGTGAAGTATCCGCCAAAAGGCTTTTTTCCGTAAGCGCGAAGGATTCCTCTATCAAATTAACCCATTTATCCATTAATATATCTGGCTTATCACAAGGCTCTATAGCCTGTTCGAAATAAACAGCGCATTCGCAAGCTGGCACAAACGAGTATTCCTCTCTTAGCATATTCAAAGAATTCTCATCAAAAAACTCCAAAGACGTGGGTTTTAATAAATTTTTTTGCTTTAAGTTTTTTATTTCTGCTATAAATCCTAAACCTTGCGTTTCTTTTTTAAAAAAAATAAGGCCGTCAAAAACATCAACTGGCTTGTCCTGTAAATCAATTTTTACGGCAACAACGACACCCAAAGTCCCTTCGCTGCCTATGAATAAATCAATTAAATCCATATTGCTATGCACGAAATAACCTGCCTGTGATTTTATTTTTGGCGCTGTATATGACGGTAATTTGAATTTGAATTTTTTTCCTTTATATTCGAAATCAAATAATCTTTCTTTTGAAAAAATAGTTCCCCGTTTTATAACCATAGGCTCGCCTGTCGGCAGAATTACTTCGATTTCCGAAATATAATTTCTGATAGAGCCGTAACCAAAGCCACGCACGCCAGAAGCACAGGTAGAGATTGCACCGCCAATAAACGCAAGGCTTTCTGTAGGGCAAGCGCGCAGCATAAGATTGTTTTTAGCCGTGATCCCTTCGAACTCTTTAAAAGTTAATCCGGTTTCAAGATGCATAGTCTTCTTATCTTTATCGATTTCTATGATGCTTTTCAGCTGTTCTATTGAAATAATTACCCCTTCCAAAGGAACGCAGCCTCCGGTAGTGCCGGTTCTTCCTGCAGATATGGTGAAGCGTGCTTTATGTTTATTAAAATCCCGGATAAGCTCTATAAGCTCATCCCTGCTCTTTACGATATATAATGAAGAAGCGTTTCCGTAAAGATTGGAAGTGTCTTCAAGATAACTCTCGAATTCTTCTTTTTTGGTTTTTATAATCATTTTTTGGACAGACTACAGAGGCAAGATGGGAAACAAAAAGATGGTTAAAAACTATAATTCAGGCTACAGGCAAATGCGTCGCTATCGAAAAAAGAGCCTTCAAGGTTGAGCCACACCTTTTCTGTAAGGGGCACGTCGAAGCCGAAAACAAGCCCAACCGACTTAGAAAGATCGGACATTTCACGTTTTCTATCTTCGTCCACCCAGTGGATATAGTCAACGCGTGACCAACGGGTCCCCAAATACGGCGTTAAGTATTTTAAATCATACGAGGCAAGCAAAGATACCTGCCAGTCATCAAGTATAGATTTATTTTTTACTCCTGAAACATATGTCCTTTTTGGATGAACGCTTATGTGCTGGAAACCTAATACTACTTTTGTTTTATCTTTATCCAAAAAGCGAAGACGAAAACCATAGCCTCCGGCAAACCCCGTTGAATAGTCAATCTCTGAAGTATCAAGCGGATGCTGTTTGATATCTCCGGCGCCGCCTTTTAAATCAATAGAAAGCCAGTCAAAGACTCCATATGAAACAAGAAGAAAATTCTGGACACTGCGAATCTTGCCGTAATCTTCTTCCAGATATCGTTTTAGAATCGTGTAGTCCTGAAGCCCTGCAAAAAATTGTTTTTTCTGCGGCATTTTTGTGCCATAGCAAGGCGCTGCCTGAACAGAAAAAACTTGTAAAAATAAAACAAAAAAGAGAAATATTTTACGCATATTAAGGTGTATTATACCAAGAATTTTTATGCGGGCAAGATATTATAGATAATATGGAAGGATTAACTAAGGGACCAGCCGGGAACTTCTAAACTGCTATCGATTGTAATTAGAGGATTATCAAATGCATTTTGCGGCTGTGCAGGATCAAAAAGCAAATTAATCACAACTCTGGCGGTATTTGAATTTGCGACAACTGCAGGTACAAAACCTGTTGCCCTGTTTGTTAAAACCTCGGCATTAGCGCCTACGGTTCTTCGAATTTGGTTGCCAGCCATGGCATATGAAACAACGGTATCGACTATACCATCCTGATTAGTATCCTGATTAATTGTTATAGTGTTGCCGGCAACAGTAACTGCAGCAGCATTGACAGTACCTACTGCTATAAGAGCGTCTCTTGAGATGCGGTCCATAATCAAAGTTGCTTCATTGAGTACCTGAGTTTTACGCTCTGAAGCCTGCAAAAAATGCCTGCTGCCAACGTCGAAAGAAGTAACGCCCAACACGACAACCCCCATAAGAGCAATTGCCATGATAAGTTCTACTAATGTAACTGATTTCTTCATAAATTACTGCGCCCTTTGACTTTAGTTAGTAGGGTACCAAACGTGTACTGTAACCTCGCGATAATCCCTTCCAGCAATTGTTCTTACAGTATAATTATTTGGATCCGGCCATACATCATCTATGACTGCGGCGGCTGCATCACCATAAGTAAAACCATCAATTGCGATTGAATTCGGAACCTGCGTAATAGCTCCGGCAGCAAAACTATATCTGCCAGGAGCTAATGCCGCGCCGGCATTATTCCAGGTATCCGCTCTTACGTGAATATACAAAGCATTTAAGGCTTCTTTTCCAAGGTTTACAACAGTCAAACGCCTGCTTGCGCGGGAAACATAACGTTTAACCCCTACAAATGTAGCAGTTAAGCCGCCGAAGACAGTAGCTAGAATTATCAAGCTTACTACTACCTCCATCAAAGTAAACCCTTTAGTGGTTCGCTGAGATTTGGCCGTAAAATGAGCAAACCCCACCAGAGGTTTACTTTTTGAAAAGCTCTTTTCCTCTAGTGGGGTTTTTATTCTATGCATTGTTTTTTTACTATTCTTTAAACGTAAATTACGGGCAACCGTTGGCTACGGGATCTTGTTGATCGATTCCGCCCGGAGCATTATTTCTTCTGATACTAAAACCTGTTCCTTGCCCCGCTGGCCCTGCCGCAGCCTGAGCACAAAAATTATTTGCAGTTGCGACCGGAACGCTATATAACCATGTTGCATTTGCCGCACCAGGATCAGGCAGATTAAGGCGTAACGTAACATTGCAGGCGGCAGTACTCGCACAAGCCGCATACGCACCTGCTTCCAAGCGCAAAACTTCTTCAGCATGCTTAATAAGTCTAAGCATAGCCTGCGCCTCCCTGTCTCTGGCTCTTAAAACTGTCTGCCTGTAACCAACCATGCCTGCCATAGAGAGGATACCAATAATTACAATGACTATTATGATTTCCATTAAAGTCATTGCATTTTTAGTTTTTCGCATATATTTATCTAATTTTTTTCAAATATTCAATAATAAAGCAACCTAAATTCTGGTTAGTTTTCTCTAGGCCTTACTATTTGGCATGTAGTTGCGAGGCCTCCGGCACATTGGAATACTCCATTTGCCTGTATGCTAAGCGTATAATTATTGCCAGCCTGATTCTGCGTGGCAGTCCTTTGCACTGTAGCTATAACAGAAGCGGGCTGAGTCTCCGGATTCACGCCTGCGGTCAATACTGGGGTGCCAAAAAACCTAAGCTGTGCGGCAGCGGGAACGTTAATGTCAAGGTCACCTACGTTCGCGGTAGTCGCGCCACGTTCTGCAGCAAATCTTAATTGGGCATTCCTTATGGAACCCAACAAAGCAATTCCTTCTGCTGCGCGGCCTCTTTCAGCGACTCTGAAAAATTGAGGTAAACCCACCATTGCAAGAATACCGATAATTACTACTACGATAATCAATTCCATCAATGTAAAACCCTTTTTCACGAAACACCTCCTTTTTTGCACGCAATTACCATAAAACAACCAATAAATAATTTATACCACCACTCCGGAAAAATGTCAAATAACTTCTTAACCGCAATTAGCTGATATTCGCTATAAGAATCAGCGCTAGGTTACATTCCTCCGCCAGTTGCAATTTTAAATAAAGGCAAGAATAAAGAAATGACAATTGCGCCTATTAACACACCAAGAACTAAAATCATAATAGGCTCAAACGCAACAATCATGCGTTCGACTCTCGTACTAAGCTGCTTGCTGTAATGAATTGATATTTTCCTAAAAATTTCCGGCATACTTCCGGTTTCTTCCCCTATTTTTGCCATTTCGGAAATAAGTGCAGGAAAAATATTCAGCTTACTAAACTCACGCGACAGCGATGCGCCGTCTTTTACCCTATTTTTTACAAAAAGTATATTCTTTTCAAGGACGCTGTTACCTATGCCTCTTGCTGCAATTTCCAAAGCATACACAAGAGGAAGCCCGCTGTCTAAAAGTATATACAACGTGGAAGTAAATCTATCCAAAGCAAATAAAAAAAATATTTCTCCGGCTATCGGCAGCTTCAGGCTTACCCTGTCTCTGAACTCTTTTGTTGCTGGATTTCGCATAAAAACAGATATCCCGACAATTGCCGCGATAAAACCGAATATAACCATTATAAAATTTTTATCGACAAAATCAGCTATGTTAAAAATAATCTGCGTGGGAAGCGGCAGGGTTATTCCAAAATCCTTGAATATCATAATGAATTTTGGCAGTATGAATTTAAAAAAGACAAAAACAGCGACTGTCATTGCTCCAAGCAGTATGAGCGGGTATATCAACGCGCTTATTATCTTTCTTTCAAATTCCATTCTTATCTCAAGATAATCCGCCAGCTTATCTAAAACTGTAGGCAGGTTACCTGATGCCTCACCCACCTCAACGATAGCTCTCCATAAAGGCGAAAAAGCCGCCGGATACTTGGCTATGGCTTCCTTAAAAGACAACCCTTCTTTTATGTACTGGCTGCATTCTTTTAAAATTTTACCTAACTTTGCGCTTTCTGTCTGGGCGGAAATAATTTCGAGGCTTCGGAGTAATGTAACACCACTTGAAAGGGTCGTAGCAAGATTCCTGGCTAAAAAGCATAAATCGTAGAGTTTTATTGAGGA
>JAQVOZ010000035.1 GCA_028702365.1 Candidatus Omnitrophota bacterium
TATTTCTGTTTATACTCATAACTTACAACACCTTGA
Source organism: Candidatus Omnitrophota bacterium (assembly GCA_028702365.1). Lineage (GTDB taxonomy): Bacteria > Omnitrophota > Gorgyraeia > Duberdicusellales > 4484-171 > JAJYOP01. Next base: position 37 of record JAQVOZ010000035.1, read on the forward strand.
ACAAGCAGGGAATAGGTTCTTTTTAAGGTGCGCTCTGAATTTCTTCATCTCTGCGCTATTCCATGCGTTAAAGACTCCATCATCGGCAACGTCACCGAGGGCAAGATAAATCTTAGAACAAGGATAAATTTTTCCGTTTGCATCAACAAGGATACCACGCCAAGGATATAGACACTTACGTTGAGTTTTAAACCGTTCCTTGGAATACCAGTTTTTCATTTCGGTTTCAGTCAAAGTTGGAGTCCACTGAACTGGTATATTAGGTATTTCTTTGGATAAATATTTTTTGAAATCAAGGAGTCGGTCTGCCATTATGGAAGATTCCTCCAACAAACCCTCAATTTCATGGGTATTTGAATTTACCCCAAATACTTCTTGCATAACTGACTCTTGAGCTTTAAATTCACCTGGCAAAAGAAAATTGTAGTGCTGCACCCTTAATCCATCAAGATTATAACGCTTAACCAGTTCTACGGTATGGTTGATATCATTTAGCGCTCGAGGCGTAACAGTATAATTTAAAATAATTTTCGTGTTTCCGCGGTGATTAGCAAAATATTCGAGGTTATTGATAAACTTTTCATAAATATTTGGCACGCGGGCTACCTGCGAATGTGAATTACTGTCACCCAAAAGAGTAAAATTAATGTAATCCAAGCCAATTTTCACAAGAGTATCGGTAAGATGCGAGAAGGCCAATATGCCATTTGTAAAAATTTGAGTAGGCAATTTCGCTTCCTTAGCATACATAACCATATCTATTAAATCTGCATGTAAAAATGGCTCTCCGCCAGAAAGAATAATACAAGGATGGCTCATTTTGACCGAATCGATAATCTGCTTGTACAGGTTTAACGGCAAATCGTAAATATCTTTAAGCTGCTGATGAAAATAACACATCTCGCAGCGTATATTACATCTATGAGTAACGGCCATAGTAACATTTCTAACTGAATGTATAGAGCGATGATTAAAGACATAGTCGAGAGGAAATAAAAAAATATCTTTAGCTATTGCAGAAAGTGGGTACATTTTTTTAAAAAACCGTATTCGCTGATAAATACTATACCAAACTTTAAAACGCTCCATAATACTAGTATTTCTATTCATGCTTATTATGATTAGTTAGATAAGGCATAAGCTTAAGCATAATGCGCCAAAAACTATATTCAATCAACATCTGATGAAAATTAAACTTAAGACGGAATAAAGCTATAGGCTTGTAAAGCCTTGAAAGCAAACGTAAAGTCTTAAACCCTATAGTTTTATTGGTTGATGACTCTTTGATAATTTTATCATCTATGACAAATGAAGTAACTTGCATGAGTTTTATCATATTGTTGTGCCTGGCGCTATACCAAGGATGCACAATCTTGGCCCGCGCGTCAGAAGAATCTATTTCTATCCAATCATCAAGAGATTGGGGGGTCTTAAAACCGTATTCCCTTTCTGCGACTTCCAACATTTTTGTTCCCGGAATAGGTTTCCAGTCGCCACCGAATCCAAAATAAGCCTGTGGATTATCGCTAAGCATTTTAAGTACAGCTTCTTTAGTTTCTACTAAATCTTTATATCTTTCATGGGGAGTACCATAGATAAAATTATAATAAGGTTTGAGCTCCGGGAAACGGGCAAGTTTCTGATTAACCCGCAAAATTTGTTCTTTGGTAATGCCTTTTTGCATTGTCTTAAGCACATGGTCACTTGCTGATTCCACCCCCACCATCATGAACCGGCCCCCGGCTTTAATCATAAGGTGAAAAAAAGCATCATCCATGCGGTCAATTTCATTAATGCGGGCTCCGCGAAATTCTAAAGTAACATTAACACCCTGGCTGCAGATAATTTCGAAAATTCGGCGCATACGCTCAAGGTCAACAAAACTTGTATCATCGATAAAACAAATGTGAGTGACTGCAAATTTTTTTATAATATATTTAATATGGTCCACTACTTCTTCTTCTGGATAAGGGCACCATTTTGAACCATTTATTTCGTTATAAATAGCCGGGTGTACGCAAAAAGAGCAATGATATGGGCACCCTATACTGGTAAAAATAGGAAACATCCGTTCGCCCGCATATGAACGTGAATATACGGGCGAACTTACATCGATTAAATGATAAGGAATATCTAAATAATGCAGCATCTCATGCTCGTGAGAACGTGGGTTGTGAAAAATACCGGCCTCTCGCTTATAAGACAACCCTTTGATATTAGAATAGTTACTATTTGACTTCAGGGAAGCAATCAATTCTGCCAATGAGACAGAACCATAACCCCGAATAAGGAAATCCGTAAATGGTTCCTGAATAGTTTGTGGAAGAATAGTAACGTGCGGACCGCCCCATACTATTTTAGTCGCGGGATAATTCTCTTTGATAAAAAGAGAAATTTCGCGGGCATAGTATAACGGGCTGCCAGTCATTACTGAAACACCAGCCAAAAGTACACCTTGGTCAAGATAGCTCTTTAATTTTTCTTTCCAATTGCCATTTTCGCACCTAAGGTCTATGGCTTTAACATTGTAGCCGCGCTTAACAGAATGAGCCGCAGCATAAATTATACTTAAAGGAATATCCCGCACCATGCTATCCATACTGCCTAATTTAGGGTAAATCAGAAAAGCATCTATCATTGTTTTACATCTTCTCCTTTAAAAGTACCGTCACAAAATACCCTGAACCATAATTCCAGCATAGCGAGAACGGTTACCTGGCGATTTGCCAACATACTTTTTTTGTTTGATAATTCAAATAGTTTTTCAACATACGGCCATTTAAATAGGCCTCTACGCCCCACTGTTTCGGGTGTCAATAAATCTGACGCCCATTCTTTAAATTTATTTTCGTACTGGGAAACCATAGGCACGTAGAAAGCTTGCTTGCCTTTTTCTCTGTAAGAAGGCGGATACAACTGCTCAATCAAACAACGAAGAATTTCTTTGTTGCGCCTCTTGCTGACTTTTAAAGAATCGGGAAGGTTTAAAGCATACTCTACAACCCTAAAATCGAGAAATGGGCTACGGGTTTCTACTGCATGAGCCATATTCATCTTATCAAGCCTATAGATTACGCTAAAGGGAATCCAATATTTAATATCCAAAAGGCTAAGTTTAGAAGAAAAGGAAAAATCACCGCTATTTTGTATCTCCCGCTGATATTCTTCAGCTAATGTTTCATGCTGCATTCTAGACACAAAAGAATCGGCGTATAAACCTGCTTTATCTTGAACGGTAAAACAGGAGGTGACACCATCGTAGAAAGAACCAAAACTTGAACAGCCGGAAAGTGCATGGGAAAGTTTAATTTTCTCTCTCGGGCCAAAACGATCGGGATAATCAAAAAACATATTTAAAAAAGAAGAGGGTATAGCTTTAGAAAATCCGGACAGAACCGTTTCTATGCCGGGCATCCCTAGAATAGCATTGTGCTTTTGCCTTAAAAGCATCAACTTCTGGTGAAAATATCCATTTAGAATTTCATCGGCCCCGTCTCCGGTTAACACTACAGTCAGTTTTTCTTTAGCTTTTTTTGCAAGCATAAATGCCGGAAGACACAATAAATCTCCAAATGGCTCATCCAAATGATACATAATACTTGGCATAAAGCTAAAATCATCCTTTACCACCTTTACTCGGTTGTATTCATAGTCAAGATACGCCGCTACTCCTTGCGCACGATTATGCTCATCATGTTTATATTCAAAACTGGCAGTATAGGATACCTTCCTACCCCCCGTCAACAACTTCATAAGCCCGGCGATGGCAGAAGAATCAACTCCTCCGCTTAAATAAATACCCAAAGGAACATCGCTTTGCAACCTCAACTTTACCGCATCAGTCAACAGCTCTCTAAAATGTTCTATATATTCATCCGAATTGAAATTGCAAATTTTATTTGGTTTCGGTATCCAATAGCGCTTTAAAGCTATATTTCCATTTTCCCAAATCATTATTGTTGATTGTTCAAGTTTTTTAACTGCACGGAAGCAAGTCATTGGGGCGGGAATATAACGAAGCGATAAATAACGGTCTACAGCCGTGTAATCTATATTTTTACTGACCCACTCAAAAAAAAGTAATGATTTTAATTCTGAAGCAAAAATAATACGGTTATCGGAAACGGCGTAGTATAAAGGTTTTTTTCCAAAACGGTCTACTGCCAAAAGTAAACGTTTCTTCCGGCTATCCCAAAGAGCAAAAGCATACATCCCGTTTACGTCTTTTAAAAAATTATCGCCGCATTCTTCATAAAGATGCAACAAAACCTCACAATCGCTTTTAGACCTAAAAGAATGCCCTTTAGCTTTCATTTCAATGGTTTTTTCTTTGTAATTATAAATCTCACCATTACAAATGAGGTGTATTGTCCCATCTTCGTTGCTCATGGGTTGATTGGCTTCTACTGAAAGATCAATAATAGAAAGGCGCCTATGTCCAAGGCTTACTATATCATCCTGGAAAAAACCCCTATTGTCCGGCCCACGATGGCTTAACGCATCTGTCATAGTTGCTAAACGCTTATGGTCGGAAAGATAAGGGCTAATAATTCCGGCTATACCACACATATTTATCTCCTCTCAATTATCACGCTGCAGCGGAAATTTTCCCGAGAGACCAATTATCTCCTGGATAGTAAAGCTTAACTATCTCAAGATAATTTACAGTAGCGGGAATATTTGATAAATGTAAAGTGAGCGGCTGGGAATTTATCAAACCATCACTAGACGATTCGAGAAAAAATATCTTTTCTCTCTGAACCGGTTTTTTAAAAATAAGCTTGTCTTTTATGCAAATATGGTCTTTTTTAAATGAAACCTCTCTTGTAAGCTTAAAAATTGATTTACGCGAATTCAAATTAGCGCAAGATTGGTTAATTGCCGTCCCTTTTTTCTTACGTATAATATCAATCCCCTTACGGGCTATTTTGGAACCTAACGAAGTGGAGCAGGCCATATAAAGAATTACTCTAGCCCAAAAAGAAGGCATAAATTTTTTTACGGGAAAAATATGAGAAGTAATCGTTAAATCGTTGTCTGTCTTCTGTATTTTAATGTTTCTGTTATAAGTATAGTTTGTCGAATATTTATTATCAAAACTAATTGCATAGCCATAATCAGAAAAAGTTTCCCCCTCAGTCTTTCCGAAAAGCCGGATTAGCCCACCTGCGCAAGCGGCAAAAATACCGTTACAGCCACAATGTGAAAATCTACCAAGAGCAGATTCGTTATATATATGCACTTCATTGTCTGGATTAGAAAAAGTAGCTTCTTCATGTTTAAGTGATAAAGAAAATGGTGTTTTTTTGTCATAACCATAAGCTAAGAGCGGTTGATATGCATACCGGAGTAAACGTAAATCATCGGCAAGGGCAGTTGCGTATCCCCTGAAACCACTTGTTCCCTGTTCAAGGCGATTACGAAGATAGACAGCACGATTGGAAAATTTAGACATCAGGATTATAGCAATTCGCGACAGATATGGATTGTGACAAACACCATATTCGCTGCCAACTGTAAGGTCCGGATGTATCCATTCGCAGGCAAAATCGAAAGCCCGGCGGAACGGCTCAATATGCCTCCAATCATTTGAAAAATCCATAGCCATAAGGATAAATTCTACGGTTAGAAAAGTATAACCGATATCCATATTACCGACTTCCGGAAACCAAAATTCTTTTGTTTGAACATCTAAAATCGAAAGTAACTTTTCATAAGCATTATTTCTGAAAACATCATTTTGTAACATTTCCCCAGCCCAATAAAGCGCAGCTACACCGACAGCCTGATGATTAGCTTTAAAAAGATCGTTGTGCTGGGTTAACCAATGCGCAGTTTTTTTAAGCTTTTCGGTGGCAAGAAGAGTAGTTTCTTTCGATAAATATTCTTTCATTATCATAATGGTCCGCGCTACCGCATGGGTGGAAAATGCTGCGGCGGCAAAGGCTCTTTCTCCTTTATACCACTCATCCAGCGAACCGTCTGGATATTGATTTTTACACCAAAAAGATAACAAGGCTTCAATTGCCCTCTTAAGCCTATTGTTTCCTTTATATGATGACCCAGGGTAATCCTGCGAATAAAGTAAGGCAAATGTTAGCATAACCTCCTGCCGGCGCATGTCGGCAACATCAGAAGTTTTATCGCGCCAATAAGCAAGGTGCGCACAACCGAACGTAGGAGACAAAACATCTAAATCAATCTGCTCCAACATCCTATCGGTTGCATTGATAACAAAAGATATTTGGTTATTTATATCTTTCATAGTTTTAGTGGCTCAACTTAAATAATACACTTATTCCTTTTCAGATTTTTGTCCAAACCCAACTTGCCTTTGAATATAATTTTGGTTTAGTTGTATTGAAAAAATATAATAAATTAATTCCCCTATGAGACCAAAAAAAATAAAAATTATTCCTGCTAAAAATATGACGGGAGAAAGTAACCAAAGAGGGTGCTGTGATAAATGCCCTTGGGGGTAATGCGTAAACAATGAAAAAAAGTGGAGCCCCACGAAAAAAGCGCCATACAAAAAGGAAAACAAAAAACATAATAAACCATAAAACCCAAAAAAATAGAGCGGGGATTGTTGATAGCGGGTAAGAAAGAAAATAGTTAAAAAATCCATCAATCCTTCATAAATTCTTTTGGCTCCATATTTAGAATGTCCGTATTTACGCGGAGAATGCTCTACCTTGCATTCTCCAACTTTAAATCCTTGTCTTGCTATAAGAACAACTAGAAAACGGTGCAGTTGCCCATAAAGCCTTAAATCTTTTAAGCATTCATGATGCATGACCTTCAATCCGCAATTAAAATCGTGTATTTTCAAGCCTGAAAATCGGCATACTACGTAATTAAATAAACGTGAAGGTAACCTTTTAGAAGCAGGATCGTACCTATTAAATTTCCAGCCCGTAACCATATCAAGCTTATTTTGTCTGAGATAATTAACAAGTTTAGGAATTTCTTCATGATTATCTTGTAAATCGGCATCCATCATCACAATCAATTCACCAGATGCCTCCCTAAAACCGCACCGCAGGGCTATAGATTTACCACAATTAGTTCGTAAATGAATTACTTTTATGATATTCGGGCATTCCTGCCCAAAGGCATCTAAGATACTTTCGCTTTTATCGCTACTGCCGTCGTTTACAAAAATTATTTCATGCGAACCAAGCAATTTAAGAACAGGGATCAAACGATTAACCAGTAACTCCAATGAATCTTCTTCGTTAAAAATGGGAATAATAACAGAAATATCGTATTTGGTGGTTTTCATAATACACTATACCTCCCTATTTAACACAAAATAGTAATGGCTTCGATTAAAAATAGTCTATTTTTATAAGTGTTTCCCGGTAAAAAATGAACTTATTATTTTCCCGTTAAAAATATTGTTATAGCTTAAATAAAATTAACATGCTCTGGTATTGCGCTTTCGAATTCTCCAGAAAAACCCTTTCCGTGTTTTAAACCCCACAAAAATTCGTTCACTTTATGCTGGAGGCATAATGAGCCGCACATAGTGCAGGCGTTGAATTTTTCACTTGCAATGAGGCTTAGAACTTCCCAATAGCGTTCGCTCCTCCAGATTTCCTTAAATGATTTTTCGGCAATATTGCCGATATGGTATTTCTTGTATTTATCGTTAAAAAGCATTCCGCAGGGAGCAACCAGACCCGAGCCTGAAAACTGCATAATAAACGCGGGGCCGAAACAACGCGAATAATTACGTTTTCCTTTACTTAATATTTTCGACCATTTGGCTTTTACAAGATAATTGTTATCGGAATATTTCTCTGCTTCTTTAAGAATATTAACCAAATCGAAATATTTGTCGTATTGAACTCCCAAACTCCCTGCTTCATCATCGCTGCAGTGCTTAATGACTGAATAATCTACGCCTAATTCTTTACCGAGCTTTGCCAAAGGAATAACCTGGTCGGCAAATTGAGGAAGAAGCACCATTTGAAGGCCGAGAGTAACAGAAAGTTTATTTTTTCTCTTTATGGCTACGCTTTTCTTGATTGTTTCTATTACTTTATCAAAACATTCTTCTTTGCAGCCCATTATCTTTGCATAGTTAAGCGGGTCAGCCGCAGATATGTTAAATCTAAGGTAGGTAAGAGCCGGCAATACTTCCTCTAACTTTTCATCTCTAAGAAGATAGCCGTTTGTGCCAAGAGCCATATCAAGGCCGTTACTCTTTCCTTTTAATATTGCATCATATAAATGCGGGGAGCAGGTGCTTTCGCCGTCGCTTACAAAACTTATGGCTTTAACGCCTATTTCCACGGCATCGTCAAGGAAACGGAAAATTACATCTTTGGTCATCTTTTTTATATCGTTATTTTGAAGCTGGCCATAGCAATAAACGCATTTATAGGTGCAGGCGCGCGTTAAGGCGCAGTCTATAGTAATAGGCGCAATACGCTCCCCTCTCGTCCACGCCTCGAGGCGCTCTTTGTGCCAAAGTAATTTATGCCCGTCTAATATTAATTCAGCCATTTGCATTACCTTCTCTTTTACTTGCGCTGTATCTTTGTGCTGATTGAGAATCCTTGCTGAATTTACCCTGCATATCTTTGGCTGTGCCATCAAAATAAATATCTTTGACCAGCCTAAAATAGCCTTTTACTACCTTAAGAAATGAAGGAAAAGTTACAGCCTTGGATATTCCATCAGGCCGCAGCCCAAGCCTGTAAGGCACTTCAGCAAAGAGATAGCCTCTTTTAGCAACTTTTATAAGAATTTCTGTTTGAAAGAAAAAACCTGTACTTTTACAATTCATTTCCGATAAAATCGATTTTCTATATAATATGGTGCCGTTGGTATAATTAAAATTAACCCCAAAAGTTGTATTTATAATAAACCTGTAAGTATATGATAAAAAATTTCTAAAAACAGAGCGGATTTGCCTGTTAAATACAAAAGGGATAACCACGTCTACATGATTAAGCAAACTTGCGTAGCGAAAAGTCTCCCAGGGGTCATTTTCGTTATCACCCGGAAGCATTACCACAGCGTCACCCTTTACCCTGCCCACACCGTCACAGAAAGATGCCCCTATTCCCTGGGGGCTTGAATGTTTGATTAAACTTATACGTTCATCTTTTTTGCTTAAATCCAGGGCGATTTCTTCTGTTTTGTCGGTTGAGCCGTCATTAATTACAACTACCTCGCCGTTTATTTTGAAATCGTCAAAAGCTTTAAGAGTATTGGTGATGGCGGGTAGAATATTCTTCTCTTCGTTTAAGGCAGGCATTATTACGGAAATGTCTATTTTATTAGTAGCCATATTAAACACGTATATAACCGGCTTCCTTGCTGGTTATCCATTCATTAACTAGCCTGTCAAATGGCCGTTTATCCGTATAGGGATCGTAAACTTTCATTTTAACCAGCTCCATTGCTTTGATATCATCCTGGGCACAGCAATGCGAAGGCCCCAGAAATTTAAAATAATCGTTTACCCCTGTTGCGATAAATTTTACGTTTAGCTTTTGTAAAATTACGTCGTTTCTTAACTGTTCGAGCGCTCTAAAGGCCAGAAAATTGACTATTGAATAAACTATAGGCACAAGCCCGCTAATACTCATCCCGCTGGCTATGCCAACGGTGCCTTGCTCCATAATGCCGCAGTTAATTATTCTTTTGGGAAAT
>JAQVOZ010000036.1 GCA_028702365.1 Candidatus Omnitrophota bacterium
AGTAAAGACAGGCCCATGGCAACAAAAAATAACCCTAAAAAGATATATGTGACGGGATTCATGAAAAACTTTTCGAAAACAACATGAGACAACGCTGCGACAACACCTAAAATCGTATAGATTGTCGCTATGCCCAAAACAAAAACTGTGCTCGTTAAAAAACCTTTGGCGCGGGAGGTAACGGATGTTGCGCCAACTACGCCTAAAGTTATGGGAATGAGGGGAAAAATGCAGGGGGAAAAACTTACCAGAATACCGGCCAGGAAACTCACTCCAAGCCCGAGCGCCGGTGAAGAATTAAAAATTTTTTCCAAACTATCAAGAAGATGGTAAAGCATTCGCTTCTTTGTTTAACCAATTGAGGTATTCCCGATTTATGCTATCTATTTTAAAACTTATGATTTCAGGCACCTCGTATGGATGATTATTTTTTATAAAGATTTTTAATCTCTCGAACAATGTTTCTTTTGTTTTAATTATAAGCAGAGACTCCCTTGCTTCGTCCAGTTTATCCTTCCACCAAAATAACGATTTAACTCCGGCTATTATATTTACGCAAGCGCATACGCGTTCTGTCAAAAGTAACCTGGCGAGACGTTCTGCGTCTTTTTCCGGAATCGTAACTAAAACAGCTATAGCCATATTACCCCCAACCAGAATGATTGTTTACGCTAATTTCCTGAGAAGCTCTATAAATCTAAGCGCCATCCTGCGACAATTGTCCTCGCATCTTTTATCTATCTTCCCTATGGCGACCGGGCCATAATGGTCACCTTTAAAATCTCCCTGGATAATCATTCCGTGTATCAAGAGTGCCTGCAGAATCGATATAATCGTAGTTTCATTTCCACCGGCAATGTTAGCAGAAGAAGAGAAAGCCATTCCTATCTTTCCGTCAAGTTTTCCGTGGAAAGCAACGCTATCGTCAATAAACTGTTTTATGGGCCCTGCTAAAGTTCCATAATAGGTGGGTGAACCTATAATTATTCCATCATAATCCAGAAGCTGTTTGGGCTTTACGGATTCAACAGGAAAAATATCTGCTTCAATATTATTATTTTTGATTTCCATATGAATAATTTCAGCCATTTTCTTTGTGGTTCCGGTACGGGTATGATAAATAATAACTATTTTTGCCATAATGCCACCTCCTGTTATCTATACACACTTAAAAGATATATTCTTATGCGCTGACAACTCTGCAGTAATATGTTTTTTATTGCAGGATATCATATATTGGCTGAGCGGCTTTAACAACTCCTCCTCTATGATTTTGTTCATGGTTCTTGCTCCGAATTTAATACTGTGCCCACGATTGACCAAAAAATCCTCTATCGCTTCATCTAATTCAATCGTAAATCCTTTTGCCTCAAGCCTTTTAAGAACCATTTGTATTTTATTCCTTGCAATCTTTTTTAACCACTCATATTTTAAGGGATGAAAATATATTATCTTATCTACAGCGCTAAGAAAACTATCGCTAAGCCTATTATGTATTTCTTTTTCTAAAATATTCTTTACGCAGCGGCACAATTCTTCATATTCCAAATTTTTTAATTCTTCTTCTACCAGCACCTCCGCCCCCATGTTTGATATCAATATGAATGTTGTATACGAAAAAAATACGTTTTCTCCATCTTGTGTAGTCATTACGCCTTCTTCAAATATGTGGTTAAGCAGAGATAAGACATCCGGGTGAGCCTTTTCTATATCATCCATAACTATTATGGAATTGGGGTTGGAACGTATGCAGCTTACCAGCCTGCTTTCCTGTTCGTATCCTACATATCCGGGAGAAGCGCCTGTCAGTTTATTTATGCTGGTAGGGTCTTTAAATTCCGTCATGTCAAAAGTAATCATCCGTGTTTCATCTCCCAATAAAGCTTTGCATAAAGATTTCGCAAGCTCTGTCTTTCCTACGCCTGCCGGCCCTACCAAAAGAAGCACGCCTTCAGGCTTATTACTGTCTATAAACATTCCCATCTTTGTCAGGTGTATCATTTCGACAAGATCTTTTACAGCATCATCCTGGCCTATCACGCGGTTTTTGATTCTTTCCTCAAGCAAAGAAAACTCTTCGGTTTTTCCTCCCAATACCTGGGTAATAGGCACCTGAGCAACTTTCGCCACAATGCCTGCTATTTCTTCTGCCGTGACTATTTTATCGCTTTTAGGGTCTATTTTTTCGCGGGCGCAGGCGTGATCCAGCAAATCTATTGCCTTGCCGGGAAATTGCTTGTCCTTAATATATTCGCTGGCATATTTTACTGTCGCCTTGACAGCTTCATCGCTTATTTTAACGCCGTGAAATTTCTCAAACCTGCCTTTGCATTTATCCAATATCATACCAGCCTGTTCAGGGGTTGGCTCTTTAATAAAAATTGTTTCAAACCTGCGTTTTAAGGCTTTGTCTTTATTGATAAATTGATTGTTTTCTTTTACGGTGGTAGCGCCAATACAACGTAACAAGCCGCGCGCAAGAGCCGGCTTAAATATATTCGCTGCGTCACTTAAACCTTTTTCCCCGCCGGCGCCGACTATCATATGTATTTCATCAATAAACAAAATTATATGCGGATTTTTTGAACATTCTTCTATCACCTTTTGAATCCTTTCCTCAAATTGACCCCGCAAAGTTGCGCCTGCAACCAATGATGTTATACTAAGTTCAATTATTTGGCTGTCCTTTAAGACTGACGGAATATTCCCGGATATAATACGCTGAGCTATCCCTTCAGCTATGGCTGTTTTTCCAACGCCTGCCTCACCGACTAAGAGAGGATTATTTTGTTGTTTTCTGCACAAAATTTCAATCGCTGTCTCAATTTCCTCATCACGAAAATAAACCGGGTCAATCTTTCCTTCTTTTGCCAATGAATTAAGATTACGGCCAAATTGTGATAACTGAGCATCAGATTGCAAGCCTGTATAATATTGTTCGGTGGTACGTAAAATCTCCTTGGAAGGCGCAGCCGGCTTACCGCTACGCTTCTTTTGTATGATTTGGATTAAATCCGAATAAGAAATCTTATCTAATTCATTGAGCACTTCTTTTGTTGTTATGCCCATACTCTTAAAAAAATTTACGACAGCGTTATCTTTGGTTAAAAATACAGCCTTGAGCAAATGGTACGGCTCAATTAAATTCGAGCCGAATTTTCGTGCTTGTTTATTCGCGCATTCAAAATATTCTTTTTGTTTTTTAAGATTATCTGGATTGTCGGGGGCGTCTGCGTGGGTACTTAAGAGGTAATCTGTTATTGAATTTTCCGTTAAGGCAGTTTCTAATTCAAACTTTGAGCGTAAGATTATCCAAAGCGGGTCTTCTGACCGGAGAAAAGCTAAAAAAATAAGCTCTTCATTTATCACTGGCTCCATTACGCCTATGGAGGCTTCTTCGGCTCTTGCAAATAGCCCTAAAGTTTCTTCGCTAAAATTTGTTATCATTTACGCTGTTTTTATTTCTGCCGCATATAAACTACGTAAAAGAAACGCGCTCGGCAGGAGTTGTATGTGCCATCAGGCGAAGCCTGAGTTTTTTCAACGGCACATCCAACGTCAATCACCGCAACAAAAATAAACAATCAATAAAGCAATAGCTTGTTGAGCTGTCGCAAAACACGCGCCCGGCAGGAGTTGAACCTGCAACCTTCTGGTCCGTAGCCAGACGATCTATCCAATTGATCTACGGGCGCTATGAATGTGCACTAATATTTATATAGTTTATGTTAAAAGAACAAAAATTTTCGTAACATTTAAATTACTCGGAGAGTACTTTTTTTATCATTTCCAACAGTTTTTCTCTTGTAACCGGCTTCGCCAATACGTGGCGTTTTCCTGTTCTTCCGGCAAAGCCTTCTTCATTTTTTTTAAGGATCCCTGTTAGAAATATAATAGGAATTCTTTCGGTAGCGGAATTCTTTGAAAGAAGAGCAGCGACCTCTCCTCCGTCTATATCAGGAAGGATTACATCCAAAATTATAACATCTGGTTTATTATTTAAAGCAATTTCAGGAACTTCTTTGCCTTTAGTAGTTGAGAGAACTTTGTAGTTTTCCCGCTCCAGGATATGGCAAAGATAAGTCAAAGTAGGCGCTTCATCGTCAACGACAAGTATAGTTTTCTTTAATATTTCCGGCATACAATTTAAAACTCTAAAAATTTCTCAAAACTGGTATCAAAAAACCCGAATCTCGTTAAAAAAACACCCATGGAGGCGGCATTGGCAAACTTCCAGCCAGGCTCATCGCGTTTCCTGCAACGCCTACTGCTGAACCTATCAGCTGCAAAGGCAAAGTAAGCAATTCGCAGCCGCCTAAAAGAATACAAAACAAAAACAAAAAAAACAATGACAATAAGTGATTTTGCTTCATTGAATTTATGATACTATGTTTTTGTTTTTTTTCAACAGAAATATTACGATTTCGGCAAGATAAGCTGTTAAGCTCGCAGTGTGTTATTCGATGAAGCAAACCTGTTTAGAGTTTTTCCGGTTTTGATTTTCTTTCTTGACCTCTTTTACCGCAAAAAACACCTTTGATTTCTTTGACCCCATACTTACCTGCTTTAGCAAAGCCATAGCAATTGTCTCTGCGGTAAGATGCTCGTCAGAGCTACATACTATCTTAAATACTTTTTCCGTCATAGCCTCCTCCATCCCTTTGCCACGGAAACCTTAAAACAGCAGTAATTAAAGAGGAAAAAATTATACCTTTAGTAAAAAATATGTCAATCTAAAAATATGTATCTGATTTTTGTAAAAAATATGCAAATAACTATATTTCAGGTATCTGCGCGAAAGACCGAGTTGGCCGCGGCATACTTATAAAGCAAAGCCGCATATTCATAATCTCCGGCACGTTCAGCTTCCTTTGATGCTTGCTCGTAACACATAGCAGAGTTATAAAAAGTTTTCTCTCCGCATTTTACACTCCAACTGCTTCCCGCCGCAGCAAGGCAAATGGCAGCTTGTTTATGGCTACCCTTGTTTTTATATATATCTCCGGCTTTTCGAAACAAACCAAAAGTTTCGTCAAATTTCTCCTGATAAAGAAATGCATATGCTTCCTCTTCTAAAACTTTTGGTTCTCTATCCATATAAAATTACCTGTTAACAAAAAAGAGGCGTTTTTTAGAAACAACGTACATTAAAAGGAATGTGGGCAGAATCAACCCTACAACTCCGGAAAATTTAGAAAGAATATTAGGCACCTCAGCATAGTTACCCTGGATGCTGGGAACTATTTCAAAAAAAGTCATTCTTGAAGCAGTAAAAGTGTTAACTATCCCTATGACAATACTTACAATATAAAAAGCCATATAAGTTATCCAGGCATTTTTTCTAAGCCGTAAAAAACCTATGGAGATATATAAATTTATTACGGTTACGGCTAAAAAATAAATCTTTTCGCCAATGCCTGAAAGAAATACCCCACCTATCAACGGAGACTTCGGATATATCGGCATAAAAATAAAAATAGCGCTGATAAAAGCGGTAAAAAAGGCTACTATAGCCAAAAGGGTTATGCCCAGCGGCCTTTTTTTATTTGTAATCTGCGGTTTAGTTACGCCAAATATCGCTTTGACCTTGTTTTTATTAAAGAAAATCATGAAAAATATCGGGATGCAGATAAAAAAGATAAAATTTGCCACGGAAATAAAAAATTCCGGAATGTAACTTGCGGCCTTTGTTTGCGTTTCGTAAACCGATTGGGGAATAAATATAAGAGCAACAGCGGATGATATTCCTATAAATATAGCAAATACCGCCATGACAAAAATAGAATATCTTGCCCAATTTTTTTTAAATATTATACCAAGCCCCGTCACTGCCGGCCATAAAACCAGAAACAACAAATAAACAATGACCGCTTCTAAAAGCGGCGGGTTTTTGGTTAAATTGCCGGACATCAGCACCCCAAAAAACATTGCAATAAATACAATTATACCTATACATACGGTATAGATTCCGGCTAATCTAATGAGTGTTTTTTCCATAATTATATTTTAGATGCTTACCGCAGAAAAGATTGGCTTTGGCCGCTTAGCCCCTAATTCGTTAACGGCCCAATTTCTAGCACAAAACTATAAGCTAAATACGCTTAGGTTTATTTTTTGACAGGCGTTTCGTTATTTTTTACCGAAATTTCGCCAAGGTCAACCTTATTTTCGCCCTCTTTACTGCTTGACTCAACTTCTTTTTTTATACTGCTTAATTTCTCTTTGATAACATTTTGCATCGTTTTATAATTTTCCTGGATGCTCTGTATTTCTTTTTTAAGGCCTTCTATCTTATTATTGATTTCAGCCTTGATTTGGTCTGGCTGGCTCAATTTGCCCGAAAGGTCATTTTTATATTTTTCGTAATCAATTTTAAATTCGTCAAGATTTAATTTAAAGCTTGAGATATTCATTTCGAATTCATTAAGTTTGTCATTCAAAAATTTATACTGCTTATTCAAAAGTTCCAGCTTATCGTTGCTATCCTTATACAACTTAAAATTAAGCGCTGTAGCCGCAGCTATAGCGATAAACAAAACACCTATCAGTATCGTAAATATTTTACCGGACTTCATGAACACCTCCCCTTAATTAACAACTATATAATTTTATATCAACAATCCAATATAACACCCTTAATATTGGTGTCAATATTGTCTTTAGCTAAAGCGGTTTTCTTTGGATGAATTCACCTAGCTTTTCAAAAACAATTTGTTCCAAATTGGTAAATTCCACCCCCGTTTCATAGATAAGGCCCTTGGCAACTTCTTTTTGCCTCACGACTTTTCCTAGTAAATTTATTCTTTGGGAAAAGAATGGGAAAAAAGTAAGCATTTTAAGGGTTGTTCCTTTGGGAAAAAGTTCGCTGGTTGTAAGAAGAAGCCCGCCCTGGCTTATATTCACCGTCTGAGAAATATTGAAATCAGACTCCGAATACATATTTTTATAACTGACAAGGAAAGCCGCATTCGCCCGCGGGTAACGCCGGCGTTCTACCCCACTATACATACCATCCTCCTTAATTTTTTCTGCTTTTCACAGGAAAAATTAACCCGAAGCGCTTCTGGCGCGAGGGGTGATGATAGAAGCAGATTCTAGCGGTAATCCACTTCTATTCTTATATTCTACCCGGAAAAAGCAAGATATCCTATAACTAAAAAATTGGCAACCGGCAGCATCATCAAAAGCCCAAGCCATGCCGGTTTATTGCGCCTTTTGGCAATTTCCATCCAAATAATAATTATGCATGCTAGATTTACCAATGGGATTAGCAGAAGAATAAGCCACCAAAATGATTTATTTGCTATCATTAGAATGAGAAATACATTTAGTATGGGCAGCCAGGCAAACCAGCCAAAAGGTGTATTTGTTTTAGCGGCTATTTTCTGTAAACATAATGAATTATAAACATAAAACAGGATTGCCACAATCAGGAGAACAAACATGAATAGATTTTCGTAATGAAAAATAGATATCCGGCTATTAGCGCGGCGCGCTCTTGCAGATACCTGCGAAGAATGAGGACGATTTATAATTTTCGTTATTTGCGAAGTTTGTTTATAAAGAAATGGCGAGGTAATACAGTTATCCCCTATTCGCTTTTCAAAAGACTGCCCTTTATACTCGAAAGAAACTGCTGATTCGGAAATTTTTACTACTTTTATTCCATTGATTTCTTCTCCCGGCTTTACAGGCTCGCCGTTAACAACCGCCAAAGAACTTTGAGCGTCATACATAATGCCGCTTACACATACATTAGGCAGTTGAGCTCCTGCATCCTCGGGATAAACTACTCCGGTAACAGAGAAAAACGCCAATAAAAAAATGAAAAATATGCGCTTATTGCCCATAAACCTTTTTTCTACATCGCAAACAGCTCACTTTACAGTTATACACAATTATGTTCCATTATATTACAGAATAAAATTTTTGGTAGGGATTTTGATTAGAATTTTTCTTGGCAATATTATTACCAAGAAAGGCACAAAAAGAAGACATTGCGGGGACAGGATTTGAACCTGTGACCTCAAGGTTATGAGCCTTGCGAGCTACCTGTCTGCTCCACCCCGCGACGTTATTCATAGGGGCTCCGCCCCTTACATGACGCTCGCCTCGAAGTATTTTCAGAGAAGCCTTTTCTCGACTTGCTGTCACCCCGAAGGAATTTCAAGGAAGCGAAAAACCCATAAAAAACATAATTAGTTAAGAACGACTTGCAAAGAATTCTATCAACTTATTCTGCTATGTCAACAACTATTTCGTTTTCCCTGGCTACACCGAGATTGTCGCGCGCGATTTTTTCGTAAAGATAGGGGTCTTTGCCGACTCTTTTTAATTTTCTCTGCATATCTTTGATCTCTTTAGCCAAACTTTTATTTTTAGCCAAAATTTCCTGGTTCAGCTGGCGCAATTTCTTTAATTTTGCATAATTAGGAAAATAAACGATTACGCCAAATATAAGCACGAGCACGCCTATAAAAATAATTTTAACCGCCTTAAAGTGATTTATATTTAAAAGTTTTTCCAGCATACTCTGCGTTTTTACCAAGCCCCTCTTCAATACGTAAAAGCTCATTATATTTGCAAATCCTGTCTGTCCTTGAGAGAGAACCGGTTTTTATCTGGCCGCACCGGGTTCCTACCGCAAGATGAGATATAGTGACATCTTCTGTTTCTCCGGAACGATGGCTCATTACAGCGGTAAAATCGTTTTTAAATGCCAAATCTATCGCGGCAAGCGTCTCCGAAAGGCTGCCGATTTGGTTTACTTTTATCAAAATAGAATTTGCCGCTTTCTCCGCTATGCCCCTTTCAAGCCTTTTTGTATTAGTAACGAATAAATCGTCACCGACAATTTGAATCTTCTTGCCTAAATTTGCGGTAAACTTCTTCCAACCGCTCCAATCATCCTCGGCTAAACCGTCTTCAATGGAAACAATCGGAAATTTAGAAATAAGCTGCGAATAGAAATTAATCATATAATCTGAATCAACCTTTTGGCCCTCTAGCATATAACCGCCATCCTTAAAGAATGAACTGGACGCCGGATCCAAAGCCAAAGCAACTTCTTTGCCGGGTCTATATCCTGCTTTTTCTATCGCCTGGATAATCAATTCTAACGCTTCGCTATTTTTTGTTAAATTAGGGGCAAAACCGCCTTCATCGCCTACGGAGGTAGATAATTTCTTATTTTTCAAAATCGATTTTAAATTATGAAATATTTCTGTCGCTGCCTGCAGTGCCCTTTTGAAGCTATCGAAACCTATCGGCGCAATCATAAATTCCTGAATATCTAAATTGTTATCGGCATGCAAACCGCCGTTTAAAATATTCATCAATGGAACCGGCAAGAGATTACCCTTTGTCCCGCCGATATAGCGGTAAAGCGGCACTTTTTTTGCGGCAGCAGCGGCTTTTGCGACAGCCAGAGATACTCCTAAGATTGCGTTTGCGCCAAGTTTGGATTTATTAGGCGTGCCATCAAGCTTAAGCATAAGCTTATCAATCTTTTTAAAGTTAGGCTCCTCATTTTTTATTTCAGGGAAAATTATCTTATTTACGTTATCG
>JAQVOZ010000037.1 GCA_028702365.1 Candidatus Omnitrophota bacterium
TATTTGCCGGTTTTTATCAATTACCGCGATATATTCTTAATTGCTATTTTGGGGCTTTTATTTTCTTTTGTTTCGAGTTTGTTCCCTGCGATAAGAGCATCGAGGCTTTCTCCTTGTGAGGCTTTAAGGTATGAATAATTTGCTGCAACTTACAAGTATAGGAAAAAAATTTCATAATGGTCAGGAAGAAGTATCTGCGCTTAAAAACATTTCGTTGCAGATTGAAGCGGAAAACTATATTGCCATAGTAGGCCCTTCGGGTGCCGGTAAGTCTACATTACTGCATATAATAGGCGGATTGGATGAGCCATCAGGCGGGTCTGTTACGTATAAAGGCAGGGATATCTATGCGATGGGAGAAAAAGAGCGCGCTTTGTGGCGAAATCAAAAAATCGGTTTTGTTTTCCAGTTCTACCATCTGATAGAGGAATTAAATGTTCTGGAAAATATTGCAATAGCAGCCTGCGGGCGTTTGACAAAATCTGCTTTCAAAACAGCTTTAAACTTGTTAAAATATTTAAATATGGAAGAAAGAAGAAACTTTTTTCCATCGCAGCTTTCCGGGGGAGAGCGCCAGAAGGTAGCGCTAGCGAGAGCCCTTATAAATGACCCGGAAGTTATTTTATGCGATGAACCAACAGGCAATTTGGATAAGGATTCTCAGGATAAAGTAGTTGAGCTGCTTGAAAAGCTGAACATAGAAAAACAAAAGACAATTATTTTAGTAACACACAATCTTGAGCTTGCAAAAAGAGCAAAAAAGACGATAACGCTTAAAAGTGGAGAGATAGCAAGTAATTAGTTTTGTAAATAATCGAAGCAGATTGACAAAGTTATTTTTTTATATTTCTCCTCGCGCCTGTATATCGTGTAAATTTTCTCAGGCCTTGTGCCAGGAAAATTTACACGAAGCGCTTTGGAGTTAATTCACCCCGACATCGCGTCGGGGCTCATTAAGGAGGAACTATGAAAATCTATTTAAACGGCAAATTCGTTGAAAAAGAGGACGCGAAGGTTTCTGTTTTTGACCATGGTTTTTTGTATGGAGACGGGGTCTTTGAAGGAATCCGCGCTTACGATTGCCTGGTCTTTAAACTAAAAGAGCACATCACCAGGTTTTTTGAGTCAGCGCATTCCATAATGCTGCCAATAAAACTAAGCAAAGAGAAAATGATCGAGGCTGTGACTAGCACATTAAAAGCCAATGGCCTCAAAGACGCTTACATACGTTTAATCGTTTCGCGCGGAGAAGGAGACTTGGGGCTTGATCCCAGAAAATGCAAGGGAAACGAAACCATAGTTATTATTACGGATAGAATAGCTCTTTATCCGGAGAAGCTTTATCGCGAAGGAATGGCAATTATTACCGTTCCTACGATTAGAAACATACCGGAGGCTTTGAATCCGCAGATAAAATCGCTTAATTATCTTAATAATATTTTGGCGAAGATTGAGGCTGTTAATTGCGGCTATGAAGAAGCCCTTATGCTGGATCATCTTGGCTACGTTGCAGAATGCACCGGTGATAATATTTTTGTGGTCGAAAATGGAGAGCTCTATACGCCGCCTCAATGTATGGGGACTCTACGCGGTATTACCCGTGATGCGGTTTTGGCTATTGCACGAAAATCTAAAATTCCGACTCACGAACATGTTCTAACGCGGCATGAATTATATAATAGCCAGGAATGTTTCTTAACCGGCACAGCTGCGGAAATTATCCCTGTTGTTAAGGTTGATGGAAGAAAAATTGGCGATAGCACTCCGGGAAAAATCACTAAACTTCTGAGGCAGGAATTCAAGAAACTTACCAAAACGGACGGAGTTAAGTATAGTTTATAGGTTTTTAGGTTGATAGGTTTTTGAGCTAAAACTTATTAACATATCAGCATAATAACCTAACAACATATCAACCAACCAATGCTTTGTGATATTTGCCACAAAAATATAGCCACTGTCCATCTGACGGAAATCATCAACGACAAGGTCGTTGAAATGCATATCTGTCAGAATTGCACAAAAATAAAAACCCAGGAGTTAAAAGACAACCTTACCATACCGGAGCTTTTAACCGGCTTGATGGACACAGCCGAGACTCCCAAAAAAGAAATATCGCTTAAATGCCCGTTTTGCGGCCTGACTTATGCGGACTTTAAAAAGAAAGCGCGGCTTGGTTGCGGCAGGTGCTATTCTGTTTTTAAGGTACAGATTTTGCCTCTTCTTAAGAAAATACATGGTTCGCTTACGTATGCAGGAAAATCTGCAGTTCGTGCGCAAAAAGATTCGCTTCCAGGCAGCGTAAAGGAATTAAAAACAAGGCTTGAGCGCGCCGTGAAATTAGAAGAATACGAAGAAGCAGCTCGCTTGCGTGATGAACTTAAAAAGCTGGAGCAGAAAGAAACTAAGTAGCCGGCATTAACTTTAAAAATTATGTTTGAAGAATTATTGAACAATAAAGATACGTGGTTAAGCGGAAAGGGCCCGTTTTCAGAAATAATTTTTTCATCAAGGGTGCGCTTAGCCAGAAATTTTTCCGATTATCCTTTTCCTCTGCGCGCCTCAGCCGCGCAAAAAGAAAAGATTCTAAAAACTATGGAGGAAGCATATACGAAAACCAGCGTTTTGAAAAACGCTATTTTTCTGCGGATGGAAGAAGCAAGCGATATAGACAAGCAGTTTCTTCTGGAGCGCCACCTTATAAGCCAGGAGCATATGCATGCTGCAAAAGGCAAGGGGCTTATCCTGTCGTTGGATGAGAAGATTGCTCTTATGATAAATGAAGAGGACCATTTAAGAATGCAGGCCATGGCTTCAGGGTTTGATTTAAAAAAAGCTTACGACACGATAAATACAATTGACGATTCAGTAGCTAAATTTGTAAATTTTTCATTTATGCCTAATTTGGGCTATTTGACATCATGCCCTACCAACGTAGGAACTGCGCTGCGTGCTTCCTGCATGTTGCATCTGCCGGCTCTAACCTTTACAAAAAGGATAAATAAAGTACTTGAATTGCTTGCAAAGATCTCTTTCGCAACGCGAGGCTTTTTCGGAGAAGGCACGCAGGCTCTCGGAGATTTTTTTCAGATTTCTAACCAGATAAGCCTTGGCCTTTCAGAGCTTGAAGTCATAGATAATTTAGCCGGGGTGGTTAATCAGGTGAAAGAACAGGAAATCGATGCCCGCGAAATTTTGTTAAAAAAACATAAGCTTGAGCTAGAAGACAACGTTTGGCGGTCATTCGGGGTTTTAAGAAATTGCCGCCTCATCAGCAGTAAAGAAGCATTAAGCCATCTTTCTATATTGTCTTTAGGCCTTGATTTAGGTATAATTGATAGGATAAGCAGAGAGTTGCTGAATAACTTATTTTTGATGATTCAACCGGCACATCTTCAGAAAATAGAAGCAAGAGTTTTGAAGGAAGGAGAAAGAGATTTTATAAGGGCTCAGATTTTAAGAGATAAATTAACAGAAGTTTAGTCTTTGATGATTTCACCAAAGACTGTCTTATTACAAGGAGGCTAACAGATGTTTAACAGATTTACAGAACGGGCGAGAAAAGTGTTGGTTCTTGCTAAAGAAGAAGCAAGACGTTTTAACCATGATTATATAGGTACCGAGCACATACTTCTCGGTTTAATCAGAGAAGGCGAAGGCGTGGCGTGTGCGGTTTTGCAGAATTTAGGCATTGATTTAGAACGCTTAAGAATCGAAATAGAAAAACTGATTTCTCCTGGAAGTTCGGCTTCTGTTTTGGGAGAAATTCCTTTTACCCCGCGCGCTAAAAAAGCTTTAGAACTCGCTGCCGAAGAAGCACATAACCTTGGCCACAATTATATAGGCACAGAACATATTCTGCTTGGTTTAATAAGAGAAGGCGAGGGCCTTGCTTCGCAGGTACTTTTTTCTCTTGGCGTTGATTTAAGAAAGATAAGGGAAGAAATTGCAGCTCTTCTTGGAGGAGGCCAGTCTTATCAGGGTGCGCAACCGCAGGTTGCTTCCAAAACTCCTGCGCTGGATTCTTTTGGAAGAGATTTAACCAAGCTTGCCAAAGAAGGAAAGCTTGACCCTGTTATCGGCCGTAAAGGCGAGATAGAAAGAGTCATACAGGTACTTTCCCGCAGAACCAAAAACAATCCTGTTCTTTTGGGTGAAGCCGGCGTTGGTAAAACTGCAATCGTTGAGGGCCTTGCCCAGAGCATAGTACTTGGTGAGGTTCCTGAAATTCTCCGGAATAAAAGAATAGTTGTGCTTGATTTGGCTTTAATGATAGCAGGTACAAAGTACCGCGGGCAATTCGAAGAAAGAATCAAAGCCGTGATGGAAGAAATAAAACGTTCCAAAGACGTTATTATTTTTATAGATGAGCTGCACACGCTCGTT
This sequence comes from Candidatus Omnitrophota bacterium, assembly GCA_028702365.1. Lineage (GTDB taxonomy): Bacteria > Omnitrophota > Gorgyraeia > Duberdicusellales > 4484-171 > JAJYOP01. Next base: position 4,384 of record JAQVOZ010000037.1, read on the forward strand.
GGCGCAGGCGCTGCCGAAGGCGCGATAGATGCTTCAAATATTTTAAAGCCTTCCTTGTCCAGGGGAGAAATTCAGTGCATAGGCGCAACAACCCTCGATGAATACAGAAAATATATAGAAAAAGACGCGGCGCTTGAAAGAAGATTTCAGCCGATAGTAGTTGAGCCTAATTCGGTTAACGAAACGGTTGAGATATTAAAAGGGCTACGCGATAAATATGAAGCTCATCATCGGGTTAAGTTTTCTAATGAGGCGCTGGAAGCTGCAGCAAAGCAATCAGACAGGTATGTATCGGGAAGATTTTTGCCTGACAAGGCAGTTGATTTAATCGATGAAGCCGGAGCCCGCGCGCGTTTGGCAGTTTTGACTGCTCCGAAAGAAATAAAAGAATTGGAGGATAAATTAAACGAGATAGACCGTGAAAAAGAATCTCTCATAAAACAGCAGGATTTTGAAGCAGCAGCAAGGTTGCGCGATGAAGAAAAGAAATTCAGGCTCCAGCTGGAAGCTCTTCGCAAGGACTGGAGTAAAAAAAGAGACCAGATTATCCCGACTGTGAGCGAAGAAGATATCGCCCGTTTGGTTGCGCAGATTACGGGCATTCCTATTTATAGGCTTGAGGAAAGAGAATCTGAAAAGCTTCTTAAAATTGAAGAGAAATTAAATGAAACAGTTATCGGCCAGGCTGAAGCTCTTCAGGCAATAGCGCGTTCCATAAGGCGTGCAAGAGCAGGGGTAAAAGAGCCGCGTAGGCCGATAGGCTCATTTATGTTTCTTGGGCCTACTGGCGTTGGAAAAACATTGCTTGCGCGCGCTCTTGCCGAGCTTATGTTTGGCGATGAGGAAGCGCTTCTTCAGATTGACATGAGCGAGTATATGGAAAAATTCAATGTTTCAAGGCTGATAGGAGCTCCTCCCGGTTACGTAGGCTACGAGGAGGGCGGCCAGCTTACAGAACGGGTAAGAAGGAGGCCATATTCTGTAGTTTTGCTTGATGAAATAGAAAAAGCCCATCCGGATGTATTTAATCTGCTTTTACAGATACTTGAAGAAGGCAGGCTTACGGATAGTTTTGCAAGAAAAATCGATTTTAGAAATACTATTTTAATAATGACATCAAATGTGGGCGCAGAAATAATCAGGCAGCGCGGTTCCCTCGGCTTTAAGCCTTTAACGGAAGACATAGGCTACGAAGATATGAAAAAAATGCTTTTTGAGGAAGTGAAAAAAGCATTTAAGCCGGAATTTCTAAACCGGCTTGATGAAATTATAGTTTTTAGGCCTCTTGGCAAAGAAGATCTTGGCAAGATAGTTGATATCGAAATTTCTTACGTTAACAGCCGCCTTAAAGATCAGGGCGTTGAGGTTATACTTGGGGCTGATGCCAAGGATTTTTTTGTAGAAAAAGGTTTTGACCCGATGTTCGGGGCGCGGCCCTTAAAAAGAGTGATACAAAGGTTTTTGGAAGACCCGCTGGCTGAAGATATAATAAGAGGAGAATTCGCCGAGAGGTTGAAAAAGGAAAAGCTGATAAAAATAAAAGCGGTCAGGAAAGGTGAAGAGCTGAAATTTGAATGAGATTTTTTTTGTTTCTTATATTGTTATTGATAAGCCTGCAGCCGGCAGCGTCAGCATATAATTTTATAGAAATCGACTTAGTAAAACGCAAAATAGTTTTAGACGAATTTCATTTCGGCAATTACAATATAAATGCCAATGTAGGTTTTGACTTTAAGCAGGAAGACGGTTCTTTGATAGTAAATCTGGAAGGTAAAGATATTGAGTTTTTGCCTAAAGAAATAGATGGCGCATCGATTGGTAAAAGGCAAATATCATATTTATCGGCAAAATTGGTGAAGAAAGATAACTTGCTCTTTGTAAATTATTTACGGTCGCCTCAATTGCTTGCTCGAGGCAAAATCGATCTCGACAGCAATGAATTGCTTTTGGACGTGGATTGCAACTGGCGGGAAAATTCTTCTTTTATCGAGGGCGATATTGAGGGAAAACTTAAAATTTGGGGCAGGATAGACGATTTTCTTATAAACGGTTCATTAAGCATTAAAAACGGCAAATATCAGGATGTGGATTTTTCGCGCCTGTTTTTTCATTTTTTAGGCAAACCGCCTTTGTTTACTTTAAGCGATTCTGAAATCGTGTTGCTCGATGGAAGCGTCTACAAAATAGAAGGCGTAATGAATTTAAGGGATTTTTCCAATATTTTGCCCAAAGCAGAATTTATTTCAAAGAAAGTGAACTTTGGCGGATGGGAAATCCAATCTGACGATAAAACCAGTGTAGGGCTCAGAAGAAACGTAAATGATAATTTCGCTATTGTTCTGAATACCTACAACAAGGAGGAAGACGACTCAAAAGATACAGGCGCAGAAGTGCGCTATAAATTACAAGGCAACCAATTTTTACGTTTACGCATGGAGGATGATAAGGCGATAGTTGGTTTTGAACAACGGAAAGAATTCTAAAGTTATTCATTAAACACAAGGGGGCGCGGGGTGGTTACCCGTTCAAAATTAAAAGCTTTCATAATTGTTCCGTTTCTAAGCAAGCTGCAGACTTTATTCCAATATATAGGCAGTATAGTCTTTTTCGTAGGAGATGTTTTCTGGTGGCTTTTTGCCAAGAAACGGGATTTTAAAGCAGTAAGAAGAGAAATTATTCTTATAGGCTTAAACAGCTTTCCCCTGGTTTCGCTTATTTCTTTCTTTGTCGGTATAATTATCGCATTCCAAACTGCTTATCAACTGAAACAGTTATCTTCGGAAATTTATATAGCGTCATTGGTCGCACTTTCCCTTGTTAGAGAGTTGGGCCCCGTGCTCGGTTCTTTGATAGTTGCCGCAAGAAGCGGAGCAGCTATAACTGCAGGAATAGGTTCTATGAAGATAAGCGAACAAGTTGACGCGCTCGAGGCTTTCGCAGTTGAGCCGATAGACTATCTGGTTGTTCCGAAATTTCTCGCCTTGATTATCGTGATGCCGGTTTTAATTATCTATGCTGATTGCTTGGGTATTTTCGGCGGGTATCTCGTAGGAAGCTCAAAATTCGGCATACCTTTCCATTTTTATTTCAAACTTACATTTGATGCATTGAAGGTAAAAGACCTTGCCAGTGGGCTCATAAAAAGTGTTTGCTTCGGCGCTATTATTGCTTTTGTTTCTTCTTATGAAGGCTTCAAACCGTTTTCTTCGACCGATGTTTCCAAATCCGTGACACATTCGGTAGTGCGTTCCTTTATCCTGATAATCATATGCGATTGTATACTTACGGCTTTATTTTATTTTATGTTTTAACAGTTTAAGCCAATTAACAATAAGTAATATGGCGAATGAAATGATAAAATTAGAAAATGTCTCCAAATATTTTGGAGATAAACAGGTATTAAAAGGGGTAAACCTTTCAGTAGGCAGAGGAGAAACTTTTCTTATTATTGGAAGAAGTGGAGCGGGCAAAACCGTGCTTCTCAAAAATATAATAGGCCTGCTTCGTCCGGATTCCGGAAAAATTTATATTGACGGCGTTGATACAACTACGCTTGACAATAAAGCGCTTGAAAAAGTAAGATATCAGTTCGGCCTGGTTTTCCAGAGTGCGGCTTTGTTTGATTTTCTGACTATTGAAGAAAATGTTGGCTTCTTTCTTTACCAGCATACAAATCTTAAAAAGACTGAGATAAGAAAAAAGGTAAAAGAAACGCTTGCTTTAGTCGGGCTCGAGGGCATTGAGGACCATTACCCGTATCAGTTAAGCGGCGGTATGAAAAAAAGAGTCGCTATTGCGAGGGCAGTTATTTATAATCCTAAAATAATAATCTATGATGAGCCGACAACCGGAATAGACCCCATAGCAATTGATAAGGTAGTTTCATTGATTGAGGATTTGCATAAACGCCTTTCAATCACCTCACTGGTAGTTACTCATGACCTTGAGGTTGGTTTAAAGATTTCGGAACGCATAGCGTTTTTGTTGGGCGGAAGAATAATTTTTCAGGGCAAAAAATACGATTTGGAAAATATTAAAGACCCGCGCGTGGTGCAATTTTTGCACGGTTCAAGCGCCGGGCCGATAAAAGAAATGGAAGTGTAGGCTTACAAACTGATGTATTATTTTAATTTTTATTAAACGGGAGGTGCGATGGGAAATAATCTTTCCAATATAAAAAAGTATTTTGTGGAAATGAGAGTAGGCGCTTTCTTTATTGGTGCGTTAATCTTACTTTTGATTGCGCTTCTCTCGATAAGAGAGACTACCTTTTGGAAGGGGACCCATCTTTTAAAAATAAAATTTAATTTTGCAGAAGGGCTGCGGCCGGCTTCGCCTGTAAGGTTTTGCGGCGTAGATGTTGGCGAGGTTAAATATGTTCAGGTTAAACAGGATGACGATTTGCAGCCGTACGTATATGTGTACGTAAAGGTAAGTACCGATACCCGCATACCGAAGAATTCCTATTTTTTCATAAACTCTTTAAGTCTATTCGGAGAAAAATATCTTGAGATAGTGCCTCCGGAAAAGCCCGAAGGATTTTTGACCGGAGGAGAAGTGGTTGATGGAATTTCTCCGACCCCGCTTTTTAATGTAGTTACCAATTTCAATAAGACCATGGAGGAAGTTAATTCTTTTGTAAAAGACGGAAAACTCAAGGAATCATTCGCAAATACAATTACCAATGTGGAAAAAATCAGCGCCGATGTGCGGGAATTGATTGAAGATGTAAAAAATAAAAAAGGGACTCTTGGCAAATTTTTCTATGATGATTCTCTGTATACAAAGACGGAAGAATTCATAGATGACCTTAAACAGAATCCCTGGAAATTACTTTATAAGCCCAGGGGAGCCAAGTAGATAAACCGATAAAGCAGGCTTTAGATAGCAAAATGCCTTCTTTTTTTTGAACAATCCACTATTTAGTATGTTTTATTGCTCCAACTGCGGATATAAATCAGTCAAATGGTTAGGTAAATGCCCTCTTTGCGAAGGATGGGAAACTTTTTCCGAAGAGAAAGAAGAGGTACTCGACGGGCAAATTGTTAAAGAAAAAAATGCCCCCCGTCTTCTAAAAGACATAGAGGGAAAAGATCATGCCAGAATTGTAACCGGTATAACCGAGTTTGACCGCATAATAGGCGGCGGCCTCGTAAACGGAGAGATAATTCTTATAGG
>JAQVOZ010000038.1 GCA_028702365.1 Candidatus Omnitrophota bacterium
CAACTTCCCATGAGATTATACTTACCCCCCAGATAATAACTCCCCAGGAAGGAAGAGACGTGATTTTGACTATCGATAGCCAATTGCAATATTGGGCTGAAAACTTTCTTGAGGAAACTATCAAAAAATTTTCCGCCAAGGAAGGAAGCGTTATTATTATGAATGCGTTAACCGGAGAAATACTGGTTCTTGCAAATTATCCTAATTTTAACCCTAACAATTTAAAGGAATTTTCACCGCAAATAATGCGGGATAAAGCCGTTTGTGATATGTTTGAACCGGGTTCTGTTTTTAAGGCAGTTACTCTGATCGCGGCGATAGAAGAAAATAAATTCTCTGATTCTGATACGATTTTTTGTGAAAATGGTTCCTATAAGATCCCGGGAAGCACTTTGCACGATGTGCATCCTTATGGGACGCTTACTTTCCGCGAGGTTTTCAAGAAATCAAGTAATATCGGGGTCGGCAAGATTGCAAATAAGGTAGGCAGCCAGAAGGTGTATGCTTATGTAAAAAAGCTTGGTTTTGGAGATAAAACAGGCATAGACCTTCCGGGTGAAATAAGAGGCAATGTTAAGCCGCTTAGCGTGTGGTCGAAAACTTCTCCTTATATGATTCCGATAGGCCAGGAAGTTGGCGTGAGCCTTATTCAGCTTGTGCGTGCCTATGCGGTTTTTGCAAATGATGGATATCTTGTAAAACCCCATGTAGTTAAAGCTATTTATTCCCAAGGCATATATAAAGAAATGCCCATTGAGCGCAAAATGGTGATTTCTACTTCAACTGCAAGGCGCGCTAAAGGCATATTGGAAGATGTTGTAAAAGATGGAACGGGAAAACTTGCCGACATAGAAGGCGTAAAAATAGGCGGCAAAACCGGTACCGCCCAATATTTTGATGTAAAGGCCGGGCATTATTCGTCAACTCAATACAGGGCTTCTTTTGTGGGCTTTATAAGCGATTTAAATCCGCCTGTAGTCATAGGTGTTAGCGTGTTTGAGCCCAAAGGGTCTCATTATGGCGGCGTTGTTTCTGCCCCGCTTTTTAAAAAAATCGCGGAAAAAACAGTAAAATATCTTGGTGGAGAAAAAATAGCAGCAGCTTCCCCCGGAAATCAAAACTGACAACATGGAATTAAAAAAAATTTTTCCCGGCCAGAAATTAGATAAAACCATAAGGATTCTTTCTGTAAAAAATATAAACGATGATTCGCGTAATGCTGCTCTGGGAGATGCATTTTTTATACTGGAGGGAAAAGCTTTTAACGTCTTTTCCGTTTTAAAAAGCATAGAAAGGAAAGTTTCCTGTTTCATTGCAGACAATAAAAGCAGAAGAGAGGTGGCTAGCTGCAGCCTTAAGGCTCCGGTTATTTTTGTAAATAATATCGACGCTGTGTACAGGAAGGCGGTAGATATATTTTATGGTTTCAACAGCCGGAATTTTAAGTTTATAGGAATTACAGGAACCAAAGGAAAAACCACAACAGCTTTTCTTTTGTATCATCTGCTTAACAGCCTAGGCCAGAAAGTATCGCTTCTTGGAACGATAAAATATGTGATTGGTAAAAAAGAATATGAAGCAACCCATACAACTCCGGATTATCTTCGTTCGAGAAGAATTTTTAGCGAAATAAAAAAACAGAATTCAAAATATATCGTAATGGAAGTTTCTTCCCACGGCATAGAGCAGCAGAGGGTTTCCGGAATTAATTTTGAAAGATGCGTATTTACTAATTTATCGCGCGAGCACTTGGATTATCATAAAACAATGAATAACTACTTTGCCGCGAAGAGAAAATTATTTCTGCAGAACAGCAATGCGATTTCCATAATAAATAAAGACGATAAATACGGTAGCCGCATGATAAAAGGGCTGAAGAAAGTAATAACGTATGGAGCGGGTTCTAAAACAGATTTTATTGCAAAAGGTATAATCTTAAGTAAGGCAGGTGTACGCTTTAAGCTATACTATAAAGGTAAGGAATATGACGTAAAAAGTAAGCTGCTTGGCAGGCATAATGTTTTTAACATGCTTGCCGCAATCGCCACAACTTTTTCTCTGGGATTTTCTTTGGATGATATAATAAAATATGTAGCAACATTTAAAGGAGTAGAGGGCCGGCTTGAGGAGGTTTCCGACGGGATATTTGTTGATTATGCTCATTCTCCGGACTCGCTCAAAAAGGCGCTGCTTAGCTTAAAAGATATAGGTTATAAAAAAATAATATGTCTTTTTGGCTGCGGAGGAAACAGAGACAAGGGTAAAAGAAAAATCATGGGAAATATTGCCTGTAGGCTTTCCGATTTTACTTTTATTACTTCAGACAACCCGCGGCACGAAAATCCGTTAGATATATGCAGGCAGATAGAATCAGGGTTTAGCGGAAAAAAATATATTTTAATTGCGGACAGGAAGGACGCCATAGAGAAAGCAGTAGAAATGAAGCGCAGCCAGCACGAAGCCTGTCTGATTATTGCAGGCAAGGGGCACGAGAATTATCAGATAATAGGCGATAAAAAGATTCCATTTAAGGATAAAGAGATTGTAAAAACCTGTATGAAGTTATGTTGATATCAGATTTTACCAGGCTGGAGGAGTTATTAGACCCGGCTAAGATTTATAATCTTTATAATTTTAAGCCGATATCCGGTTTTTCTATTGATTCCCGCGCGGTTAAAAAAAGCCAGGCTTTTATTGCTGTTAAAGGCAAGTTGCGCGATGGCCATGATTTTATAAAAGAAGCTGTTAAAAACGGAGCTTCCTGCATTATTTCGCAAAAGGATAAAAATTTCCGCTGTAATGTCCCTTTTTATGTCGTTGATGATACCTATAGGGCACTTAAGGATGTTTGCCGTTTCATACGCGAGAAAAAAAATCCTATAGTTTATGCTATAACGGGATCAGTGGGAAAAACTACCGCAAAAGAAATGCTTTCGTATCTGATTCGCGGGCACCTCAGTGTTTTAAAAAACTATAAAACAGAAAATAATATATTGGGCATTGCGAAAACTATTTTTTCTTTGCAGGATGAAAAAGTTTTGATTTTAGAATTAGGCACAAACAATCCCGGGGAGATAAAAGAATTAAGCGAAATTATCCGTCCGGACATTGGAATAATCACTTTTGTAAAACCGGTGCATTTAGAAGGTTTAAAAAGCCTTGGAGGCATATTCAAAGAAAAAATTTCTATGGTTACAGCTAATCCGGACATGAAAATCGTAATCAACAAAGATGATAACTATCTAAGCAAATTCAACCTGAATAAAAATGTTTTTTGGTTTGGGCAAGGCCGTGGCTGCAGTCTTTCCGCGCGGCTTTTAAAAAGCGATACAAAACAATCTACGTTTATTCTACAGGACAAATTCGAGCTCACCCTCAAAAGCGGGTTTGAAGGTTTCATTTACAATGCATTGGCAGCTTTGTTGGGTGCGAGTCTCCTTAAGTTACCAATGGATAAACTTACCAAAAAACTTTGCGGTTTTTGTGATTTCCCTTCGCAAAGAATGCAAATTGAGAAAAAGAAAAACTTTCTTTTTCTCAATGATACATATAACTCTAATCCTTATGCTTTTTGCGAAGCGCTTAAGCTTGTAAAAAAATTCTCTTTAAAAAAGGTCGCAATAGTCGCCGATATGCTCGAATTAGGAGACAAAAGCGCATATTATCACGAAAGTCTCGCCGTACCATTGAAAAATGCCGGTTTTGATTGTGTTTTGACTTTTGGTAAACAGAGCCGTCATCTTAAAAAGGCTTTGGTTAATATAGGTTGCAAAAATACATATCATTTTTCATCTCACGCTGCCATCGCCAATTTTGTAAACAAAAAAATAGAGAAAGGTTCGTTGATTTTTTTAAAAGGTTCACGCGCAATGCGCTTGGAAAAAGTGGTTGAATTATTATCATAGAAACGGATATCCGTTTCTAAAATTACACCTTGCGCTCTAAGTGCTTCGGTGTTAATTCTCCGCCGTGCGCGGAGAATTAAGGAGTAGCATGATTTACCATATTTTTTATCCGTTATCAAAATATTTTTTTGCTCTTAATGTGACAAAATACATAACATTTCGAGGAGGCTGCGCTTTCATAACTTCTTTTCTTATAGTGATGATTTTTTGGAAATATACGCTTAAACGACTAAAACGCCTTCAGATTATTGAAAAAATAGATATGTATGGGCATGTGCATCTGGAAGCTCTTTATGCCGGTAAAAAAGGCACACCTACCATGGGCGGAATCCTCATAGTCCTTTCGGTGCTTGTCAGCACCCTTCTTTGGTCGAGATGGGATAATTATTTTATCTGGCTTTCTATTTTTGTTTTGCTTTCTTTAGGTGCGTTGGGCCTTCTTGATGATTTACAAAAAACAAAAACCGGCAAAGGCTTTTCGCGCAGTAAAAAGTTTATTTGGCAAATTGTGATAGGCCTGGTTTTAGGGCTTTTTGTAGTGCTTACAAAAAATCTTTCCACAGTATTTGATTTCCCTTTCTTTAAAAGAATAGTTATAGACTTAGGGTATTTTTATATTTTTTGGGCCGCACTTGTAGTTGTCTCTACCTCGAATGCGGTTAATTTTACTGATGGATTAGACGGCCTTGCGATAGGCGCAATAATAATAAATTCTATCTTTTTCGCTTTTTTATGTTACCTTACCGGCCATATAAAATTTGCTCATTATCTGTTTATACCCTTTATATCAGGTGCGGGAGAATTAAGTATAGTTTGTTTTGCGCTGGTTGGAGCGGGCCTGGCATTTTTATGGTTTAATTCTTATCCGGCAGAAGTTTTTATGGGCGATGTCGGCGCGCTTGCTTTAGGCGGTCTGCTGGGGGCGATTGCGCTTTTTGTAAAAAAAGAATTCCTTCTTATAGTAAGTGGAGGCCTATTTGTTGCGGAAGCGTTAAGCGTAATCCTTCAGATTCTTTCTGTAAGGCTGCGCGGTAAAAAAATATTTAAAGCAGCCCCCTTGCATCACCATCTTCAGCTTATGGGATGGGGAGAGTCAAAAATAATCATAAGGCTGTGGATAGTTTCAATCATTTGCGCAGTTGCTTCTATTTTGACGCTTAAACTAAGATAACGAAAAATCATGAACATTGACAATATTAAAAAAGTTTGCGTTGTTGGTTGGGGTAAAAGCGGTTTTTCTTTGTGCAATCTGCTTCTTTCCTTAAAGAAGGAAGTGAAGCTTACCGAACTTAAAGAACGAAAATCTTTTCATCCTTCCCTGATCGATAAATTAACAGATAACGGGGTTTCTTTTGAATTCGGAGCTCACAGCGAAAATTTTCTAAAAGGCTGCCAGCTTGTAGTGCTTAGCCCGGGAGTTGACCCCCTAAACTCTGCAGTTATAAAAATAGCAAACAGCCTGAATATTCCCCATGTAGGCGAGGTAGAATTTGCCTATTGGCTTACAAAAGCGAAATTTATAGCTATCACCGGAACGAATGGCAAAACCACAACGACTTTTCTTATTTACAGGGTTCTGCGCGAAAACAAAAAACGGGTATTTTTGGGTGGTAACATAGGCATACCAGTTTCATCTTTTATACTGGATACCAAGAAAGGGGATTTGATAGTTCTGGAGATAAGCTCGTTCCAGCTGGAAACAATTTTAGAATTCAGGCCTTATGTTGCCGCGCTTTTAAATATCGAGCCAAACCACTTGGACAGACACCCGACATTTAACGATTATTTTCGGGCAAAGATGAATATTTTCAAAAATCAACAGCAAAAAGATTTTGCTGTTCTGAACAAAAACATAGAGATGCTTTCCGATATTGAGAAGAAAATAAAATCAAAAGTAATTCATTTTTCTTCGGAATTCGAAAATCAAAATTTCTCATGTATTTACAGGATAGCCGGTATTTTTGGCCTTGGTAAGGCTGATTGCTTGCATGTTTTTAATAATTTTAAAGGTATTCCTCATCGCCTGCAGCTTGTTAGAGTGATAAATGGCGTATCGTTCGTCAATGATTCCAAATCGACAAACCCGTCATCGACTATCTGGGCTTTTAATAATATAAAAGGGGATATTATTCTTATCGCCGGAGGAAAGGACAAGGGGGTTGATTACAAGACGATAATACCTCATATGAGCAAGGTTAAAAAAGTGAACTTATTCGGGCAAGCCGCCCAAAAAATAGAAAAAGCTTTATCCGGGCGCGTTAAGACGCAAATTTTTCCCTCGCTTACAGACGTGGTTTCTGCTTCTTTTAAGGAATCAAGCCCCAAGGATACCATATTGCTTTCGCCGATGTGTTCAAGCTTTGATATGTTTAATAATTACATGGAAAGGGGCAGGAAGTTTATAGAAGTTGTAAAGAGCTTATAAAAAATGGAGAATTGAGTGAAATCAATTGCTGGTGATTATCTTCGCGGCGAACGCCGGTTTATTTTTATTACAGTCCTGATTTTAACTCTTTTCGGAATGTTGATGGTATATGAATCATCAAGTCTTTATGCTTATCGTACCACTCAGGACGCGGCATATTTTTTTAAAAAACAATTTATTTTCTTTGTAATCGGAGTTGTCTGCTTTTTGCTTACGCTTTTGGTAGATTTGGAATTTTTACGAAAACATGCGAAGGAATTTTTGTTTTCGACACTTATTGTATTGATAATATTGCTTGTGATAGGTAAAAAGACAGGCGGCGCCAAGAGGTGGTTTCATCTTTTCGGATTTAATCTGCAGCCATCGGAATTTTTAAAGATATTTTTTTCGATATATTGCATAGATTATATTATAAAAAGAAAAAATACTATTAAGAAATTTTCTACCTTAATACCTTTATGGATAGTTTTAGGGTTTATGTGTGTTGTTGTTGTAGTCCAGCCGGATTTAGGAACGGCAATGTTTTGGGCATTATGGACGCTTTTTATGCTTTTTCTCTATCGTGCAAGGAAAAAACACCTCGGTTTTATAGTTTTGGCAGGCATTATAGCTGTGTCATTTTTAGTAGCTTTTTATCCCTATAGATTTAGGCGTATAACCGGATATCTTAATCCTTTTGCTGACCCCCAAGACAGTGGATTCCAGCTTATACAGTCGCAGATAGCTTACGGCCAGGGTGGATTAGACGGGGTAGGTTTTGGCGAAAGCCGGCAGAAATTATTTTTTCTCCCGGCGGCGCATACCGATTTCATTTTTTCAATTATAGCAGAGGATTTTGGGATGGCTGGTTCTGTGTTTCTGCTTGTCGTCTTTTTTGTACTGTTTCATAAAATGTATAATATCGCAAAAAATAGCGAAGATGAATTCAGGCGTGGGTTGTTATTCGGGATACTTCTGATTTTCTTTCTGGAAATAGTAATAAATATAGGCGTAAGCTGTGGACTGTTTCCGACAAAAGGCCTCCCGCTTCCATTTATAAGCTACGGCGGCAGTAACCTTATAGTGCATTATGTTCTTCTTGCGTTGTTTTTTAACGCTTCGAAGGCCGAAGAGCGCACGGTAAAAACGAGCAAAGTGCCAGAAACTATTGGCGGAGACTGGGTATGAATTTTAGAGCTATAATACTAAATTTTGTTTTTATTATTTTTTCAATTTCCGGTTATGCGCAAACGACCAAGGAATTGCGTTCTGAACACTTCGTAATTAATTATGCTCCGGAAGCTGAAGGCTCTGTTTATAAAGTAAAAGACGATGCAGAATATTTTTACCGCAAAATTACTCAGGAATTCGGGCTTGTAAGAGAAAAGCTGTGGTCGTGGGATGACAGGACGAAGATACTTATAGCGAAAAACAAAGAAGAATATTTAAAAAACTATTCCTGTCCTTCATGGTCAAGCGCCTGCGTCGACTATCGTAACAGAATAATATATACCTATCCTATGCAAGAGGGTTTTTCTTCCATATTAATGCACGAATTGACGCATATAATTTTCCGGGAATATATCGGTTACAACCGGATGCCTCTTTGGCTGGATGAAGGTATGGCAACTTATATAGAATACAGGGATACCGCGCAATGCAGTATGCTTGTTGCTTCGATAAAAAAAGTAATAGAAGAAAATAAATATATAAAATTTAAGGACATCGGCAGCACGTATTCAATTGTATCCGGTTCAGATACCTCGCTTTTTTATGCCCAGGCTTTTTGCATGGTGTATTTTCTCAAGGAAAGATTCGGCAGGGACGATTTCTCTGAATTCCTTAGTTATCTTCGTTCCGGAAGCAGCCTTGATGAAGCTCTTCGAAAGGCTTTTCGGATTATAGAAAATACGGAAAGTTTTGAGTCAAATTGGAAAAAATTTTATTCAATGTAATTATTTATGCGTATTTTATTTGTTTGTGATAGAAGCGCAGGGCATATCTTCCCGGCCCTTGCCATGGCTAAGGCGGCAAGTGCGCGTAAGAAAAATGATGAAGTGTATTTTTTTGCTACTTCTTTATCTCTGGGGGAGCATTTGGCAAAGGAAGGATTCAGGGTTTTTGGAAAATGTTTTAGCGCCAGGAATATTGTTGTTGAGGCATTCTACAGGTTTTTCGAAGCCTTATATCTTATTTTCCGTATCAGGCCCCATAAACTTATAGGATTTGGAGGAAGGGATAGTTTTTTTCTCATATTATTAGGTTCGTTATTTTTCCTGGATACGTCTATTTATGAGCCGAATGTAAATTGCGGACGTGCAAATATTGTGCTTTCTTTTTTCGTCCGCAAAGTTTTATGCGGTTTTCCCAGGCCTGGAAAAAAATATATTACAATAGGTATTCCTTTGAGGCCAAATATAAAAAGAATAAACAAAAATAATGCGCTTCAGGCCCTTGGTTTTAATGATAAACCGGTCATTTTTTGTTTTGGAGGAAGCCAGGGTTCGATGTTTCTAAATGGCATTTTTACAAAACTTATCGGTACTCTTTCATGTGACTGTCAGATAATCCATCTGACCGGACAAAGAGAGTACTTTAAAGTTTCGCAGTTTTATAATAGAATAAATATGAATAAGTTTGTTAAGGATTTCTACTACCAGATGGAGCTGCTTTATAGCGCGGCAGATATCGTAATCTGCCGCGCAGGAGCTTCCACTTTAGGGGAATTATCTTATTATAAATTACCGGCTTTGCTGATTCCGCATCCCGCAGCCGGAGGGCACCAGAAGGCAAACGCCATGCATTTTAAAGGGCGGCAAGCAGCTTTCGTTTTTTTACAGGAAAATTTTGATTTTGAGCAATTTCGAAAGACAGCAGAAAGCCTGCTGCAGAGTAAAGATTTGCGGGAGAATATAAAAAATAATTTAAACGATATAAAAATCGGGATAGGCTTTGAAGATTTTTGCAGGAATAATTGTTTTTAGTTTACTTTTAAATCCGGCGAGTATAAGCGCCAAAGATTTAAAAGAATTATATTCCGATCATTTTATCGTGGTCAGCGATAAAACAATAGACCAGCAATACCTTAATAATATAAAGAATATGGCAGAGTATTTTTACAAAACACTTACGCAGGAATTTAAATTTATAAGAAACGAGCCATGGTTATGGAAAAATCGGGCA
>JAQVOZ010000039.1 GCA_028702365.1 Candidatus Omnitrophota bacterium
GTTTATAAAATGCACGCCTTTTACAACCCTGCCACGATTAATATCCAGACAAGGAATAATTCTCTTAGCCAACATAGGCTAAAATTATACCATACTCATTGAAAAGTCAAAGGAAAAAGCTCAATCCGCACAGCTTGGAATTTAAAAACCAGGCTTGCCATATGAAAACGTTTACATAAACCTGGATCTTTTTGTGGTTTTTAGTTTCGGATTATGGTATCTTTTGTATTGGGTTGTAGAAGGAGGTGCAAAATGAGAAAATCCGTGGTCTTAATTCTATCATGTTTACTATTTCTCACTTATTTACCCGCTAGTTTCGCCCAATATGACGAGTATATAGGAAGAGAAGTAACGCTTAAAAGCTTCAAGGGAAGAATTCCTGTGTATACAGGAAACACTAAACGCTCTTTCAATAGCTTAACCGGAAACCTCATGAGCGCGGAAAAACAGAATTACCTGACAAAGATGCTCGGACACATTGCTTTTGAGGTAGAAAGCGGAACAAAAGCACGTATCTTAGAAGCTAATTTCTGGGAAAAAACAGCAAAGGTAGAAATAACTTCCGGAGGATATGCAGGCTGGACCGGTTGGGTATTAATAAACCAGGCTATCGGATATTAGCCAAAAAGAAAATAACTCCTTTCTGATCCTGTTTGGAGCGCCCCGACGAAAGCCGGGGCTGTTTTATTTTATAATCCTTGCACAGCAGTAATTAACCTAAAGCGTTGATTGCGCAAATCATTTTGCAGAGCCTGCCGTAATCGCGCAGATTAAAATGCATTATCAAGCGTGGTAAATTGAGGTATTCGCCCTTTTGAACTTCCTCATCCATTGGCGTAGAAAGTATTATCTTGCCGCCGGTTAAAATATCTTTAAATTCCCGGTTTAGAGAATCTAATGCTTTATCCGAAATCTTTCTGTTAATCCTTATTACAGTTAAACCGGACACATACCTTATCGAATGATATATCTTATAAAAATCTTCAATATACTTAATTGCATCATCAGCATTTTTCGCAATTTTAAACAGATAAAAATCTTCTTTCTTGATAAACCCATTATCCGCCAGCTCTCTAGCTATGAAACGTTTCCAGCTGGCCCAATAAGTTGAGCTCTTTGGTTCAATCAAAACTATCGGGCGCGGCTTTGATTTACCTGTCTGGATTAAGGTAAGCGCCTCAAACCCCTCGTCATTTGTGCCAAAACCGCCGGGGAAAAGAACTGTAGCGTCGGTTTCTTTTATAAAAATGAGTTTGCGCGTAAAAAAATATTTAAAGTTGATTACTTTTTCTTTTTCTTCCAAATACGGGTTTGTTTTTTGCTCGAAAGGAAGCCTTATGTTTAGCCCAAAGTCTGCGCCGCGGCTTGCGCCCTTATTGCCTGCTTCCATAACACCTGGCCCGCCGCCGGTTACAACCATATAACCTTTTTCTGTTATTTTTTTTGCAAATTCTTCCGCCATCTTATATTCGGATGATGTTTTCTTTGATCGCGCGGAGCCAAATATTACTACTTTTTTTACATTTCGATACGGAGAAAATATCTTAAAGGAATACCTTAGTTCCTTAAGTGCATTGTTGATAAGCTTAAGGTCCCCCTTATCGCCTGATTCCTGGCCAAGCTTTACAACCGTTGTAAATATTTCACGCAGTAGATAATCAGTTCCGGGATAAGCGCAAAGTCCGGTAAGCTTTTCAATCAAATCATCAATATTTTTTTCTCCAACCCTGTATCCTTTTTCTTGTTTTTTCATATCTTGTCCTTTTGTGCCAATTAAAACTCTACTTTGGGAACTGCTTTTGCTGCTTCTTCTGCCTTAAAATATTCTGTAGCTACTTTAAAGTTAAACATACCAGCAATCACATTGCCAGGAAAACGCCTGACAGTAATATTATAATCTTTTACTGCTTCATTATACCGCATTCTTTCAACTGCAATACGATTTTCTGTGCCGGACAATTCATCCATAAGCTTTAAAAATGTCTGGTCTGCTTTCAGGTTGGGATAATTTTCAACTACCAGAAGCAGCCTGGACAATGCCGAATCCATAGCTCCTGCCGCTTTAACCTTTTCATCAACAGTACCTGCGTTTGCCCATTGCGAACGCGCATTGGTAACCTCTTCGAAAACATTTTTTTCGTGAGCAGCATAACCCTTTACAGTGTTTACTAAATTGGGAATTAAATCATTGCGCCTTTGCAGCTGATTTTCTACCTGCGCCCATTTGGCAGCAATTGTTTCATGTTTCGTAACAATACCGTTATAAGTTGATATAATAGGCATAATAATAAATAACGCAAGTACAGCTATCACTCCCAAAACAATAAGAAAAGTTTTCATGGTTAAACCCCCTTTTTATTTCAGACTAGAAACCTCCGCCTGCTCCGCCGCCGCCGCCAGCGCCTCCGCCAAAGCCGCCAAAACCACCACCGCCTCCGCCAAAGCCGCCGCTACTGTGACCTCCGCCATAATAACCGCCGCCATGGCCTGCGTAGCGGCGATAATCGCTCGTATCAAATACCGGTATCAAAACGAATATCAGAATGAAAAAAAGCAACAAAAGAGCAAATGGTATAGCAACCCTCTTTTCTTTGAGCTCAACTACGTTTTGGCTGCTTAAGGCCGGGCTGTTTAAAGCAGATAAATTTACGTTTCCTTCTCGGGCGATAACGTTCGCTATAGCTTCTACTCCCCGGTATAAACCTGCGCCATAATCGCCGCTTTTAAGATACGGGACCATGTAGGTGCGGCCGATTTCTCCGCAAAGCCCGTCAGGCAAGATTCCTTCTACTCCATAGCCGGTTTCGACGCGCCAACGCCGTTCTTTGATAGCTAAAAGAACCAATACCCCATTATCTTTTCCTTTCTTGCCCGGTTTCCAATTATCAAAAATCAATCTTGCGTATTCTTTTTCATCATGTGGCGCAATTGAATCTATTGTCACCACTGCTATTTCCGCGGTTGTTTTTTGCTCTAACTCCCCTATTAAAGCATTCAATTTTTCTTTATATGATTTATCTATAACATTGGCAAAGTCATTGACCCAATTTGTTGGCTGGGGAATATTCTGCGCGTGGCCGGAAATTGAAAAAAGAAAAAGAATAAATATCAGGTATAGTCTGCGCATTTGATTATAGCCTGTCAGTTATATTAACTATTTTTTCCAGGTCTCTTGCGAAAACAAGGAATAATTTTAAAATTTCCTGCTTGTTCAATCTTATCTGTTTATTTTTTACAGCCAGTATTTTCTGCCAGCTCTCATTATCGATTTTTAATTCTGAAGCAATTTCTTTTATTGCATCCTGTTTAAGATATGGGGGCTTTTTCCCTTTAAGCCTTAAAACATTCCTAAGTATATGCAAAATAGAAGTAAAGGACATAAAAAGCAGTCTTTCTAGGGCTCTTTCATTTCCATAAGCTGCTAGATACATCTGCTTTAACTTAATAAGCTTGCCTTTCAACTCCTGTTCGCACTGGAAGCGTAAATTGCGGACATCAACATGAATATCCTTTAAAATATCTTCGCCATGAATAACAAAATAATTATCCTGCATATCCAAAAATTCTACGGGAAAGACATCAGTTGAACTGGCAATATAATCTTTAGTCATAAACAAAACATAAAGCATTTTATATCTGTGTATCAATTTTGATGCTTTTTCCAGAATCTCCAAATCAGTATTTCTTAGCACAACAACCAGGTTTAGATTGGAATGTTTATCTACAAATTCCCCGCTTGCCGCGCTTCCATAGAGCACTATCGAAAGTAATTCATCATGATAAATATCCTGCAGGCCCTGGCTGAAATTTTTAAGGATATTTTTGCATTTTTGCGATATTTTTAAATCATTCATACAACCTCCTGATATTAACTATTGTTTAATCAATTTTATAGTTATAAAAACTGCGTAATAGTAAATTTTAAAATCTTACAGCATTAAACATTTTAATACGGTAATTAGCTATGGACAAATAAAAAATAGCCTAGTAATCTAATTTATTCTTGTTTAGCCAAAATTTCTCTGCCCACAGAGGCTGTTTCATCGCCATACATAGCCCAAATCCCATTTAAAGTTTTTCCATCAAGAGCATAAACAACTTCTCCAAAATCACCGGTATCTAAATTAGCCCAAGCAACTGCAAGTTTTTCACTGTCGACATCATAAAAACCGACTCCAGCGTGGCGTTGATTAGCTATTGTCCAGTTGAGCCGATAAACTTGCCCGCTCTTTTGAATTGTTAAAGTTCCGATATAAGATTCAGTTGTGGTATTAATACCGGGATTCCAGCCTCTTACAGAATACGTACCCTCAAGAGGATCCGCAGCATTTACAGAATTGATTGGACAGAAAAATAACGCTGCAAACAAACACATAAAAGACAGCAATTGCTTAACCATACAATCTCCTCAACCGGCTTTTGTTTCATAAATGAAAAAGCCGATTTTATATATAACTAAAGCCAAAAGCCCATAGAAACTTAACAAAAATAGCCAATAAAAAAACAAATTCCCCTTCTTTAATATTCTGATATCTTCCACATAAATAACCTCACAAGCGCCTGCCCCGCCGTCCTCGCGTGTAGTGCTTGTTTTCCATTCAAATTCCTGCGGGTCAAATGAACCTGTACTCTTTAGAAGAACAGCCTTAACATTTACAAGTTTACCCTTAATATAAACCTGGTCTCCGGCAGAAATACTGTTGACAATCCTTCTGATACGCGCGTCTTTAACTACCAAATGATTATTGGACATTTCATTGAAATCAAACGCGACGTTTCCATACCACTGCACATGGCACCATCGGCAATCCTGGGAAAAATTGACATCTTTATTAATATGCGCTCCATTTTTTACATTACCGCCCCAAATCATGCATAAATCAACAGGAAACACTCCGCCATACTTATAAACATTGAAGATGTCGTAAGTAAACTTGCTTACTACAAGGCCCTTTAAAATGTAATTGTAAAGCGGGGTTATACGGTAAGCATAGCCGTTGGATTTAAATTCAATTATTTCCGGCTGAAGGATCTTGGTTTGGGTAGGATTTTCTAAAACGGCGAGGTCAATATCTTTAATGGTTCGGATATTTTTTTGGCCAAAGAAAGAGATAGCAAAAATAATAAGAAAAATCCAGAATAAATATTTTTTTGCTAAAATTTCCAAATTCAGACTGCCCCTTTTACTTTCTAATGTTTGACTCGCATTTATCCTAATACGGCAATTGAATCTGAGTAAACTAAAATTAACCCGCGCTAAACCTTACGCTGTTTTTTATTCTTCGCCTACCGTAACCTCGATTATACCTTCTTCCAAATCTGCTATTCGGGAAAATGCCGCTTTACTTAAATCAATTATCCTGCCCTGGTCATAAAAACGCTTAGAGGGGCCAAAATTGTTGTGCCTGACTACCACGCATTTGTCGTTAGCCGTATTACAAACTCTGTAGTACTTGCCAAAATCTTTTTTGCGCATAGCGCAGGTTAAATCATTATCGTTGGCCTTCTCGCCTGTTGCAGTAATTTTAGCAGAATACCAGGAAGCCGCCCCTATCTTGGGATATGGCCCGGCTACAGGAGTATTATCCGCGCAAGCAGCCAAAAATAACATTACCGGGATAAGCGATAGCTGCTTCTTGAACATTTTCTGATTGTTGCTTTTTATTATTTACCTTTTTTATTTTTAGCAACTGGTTTTTTCTTTGTGGCAGATTTTTTCTTTTCAATGGCCTGCGGTTTAGCAATAGAGGCTGCGTGAATAGGCGGCGTTTGTCTTGGCCTGCTATTGATATTTGCATTAAATGAATTTCCGGTTGCATTCTTGCGGCGAGAAAAACATTCCTGGCAATATACCGGCCTGTTTCCGCTCGGCTGAAAAGGCACTTCGCATTGTTTCCTGCAATCCGCGCAAATTACTTTATACATAACTCTTTCTCTGAAACGTTCGTTCTGCCTTTGAGCTTGAGCGTGAGCATTAGATTGCAGCTGGAAAGGCTTTTGAGCAGCAAAAGGTTTTACCTCTGCCGGCTTTGGCGCCATAGTTTTAGAAATAAGCATATCTACTTTTTTGTCCAACAAAACAAGCTGTTCGTGTATCTTAGCAATAAATACCAGAATATCCGCTTCGTTTTTCGATTGTTTTTTCATTTTACTCCTTAATGAGCCCCGACATAATGACGGGGCGAATTAACCCCGATGAGCTTGTGGTAAATTTTTCTTGAAAAATTTACCACAGATACAGGCGAACCGGGGCAATATTTGCTGCGTAGCAGCGTGTACATATTTTAATTTAAGCTATTTTCTAATTCTAACCTTATTACACTGTTAAACCAAAATGCACCTAACGCTATGCCTTTTTTGTATCATTACCCCCAAAGTCCATAAATATTTTTGCCTGGATAATAAAACCCAAAATAGCACAAAGTATAAAGATTGCATTGCGCACGCCCTGGCTTACAACCGGCAGCTGCGCAATCATAATAGCGCCGATAAGAGCAGAAAGAACAATAAGCGCCCAATCAAAAGCAAACGAAAACAGAACCGCGCCTAAAATTGCCCCCACAACGAATAATGCCCAGGATGCAGTTTCCTGGAACCCAAATAATACGGCTAAATGAAAGGCTAGATAGCCTCCGCCTATGAACCCGCCAAGAACAATGGCAAAACGCTGCAGAACCATTGTTAACGCTGCCCCTAAAACTCCAAAAAGCAATGCCCAGCCCAATAATGCTATGTTTGTTATTTGCCCAAAGACAGCTAATGAGAAATCAACTCCAAGCGCAAAACCAACAATGCCCAGAAAAAGCCAAAATAATTTGCGGCCAAAAAATAAAAGGCACAAAGCCATTATCCAGGTAAGAAAATAATATGTTGTCATGTTTTTTCCCTTAAATTCACGAAAGCTGCAATTTTGCGCTTAACGGGGAGGTATCGACAAAATATCTTTGTAAATATCAAAGGCGCCGTCTTGTTCAAGATGCAAAAAATGCCCCGCGCCTTTAATAGTTTTAATCTCGCATTGATTAATCTGGGAGGCAAGAAATTTTACGTCGTCCGGGTCAATAATTGTGTCGTTCTCCCCGTGGATTAAAAAAGTTTTTGCCGTAATCTGCGAAAGCTTGATTAAATCTCCGATTTTTTTTGTAGAGATGACGAATAAACCGTGCTCATAAAATGCGCGCAAGTTTTCTTCGCTCATGGCGTGGAACTGTTTTACAATTTTATTCTTGATAATTTCGGGAAGATTCTGCCCGAAACTTTCAATCAGCGTATCTGCCATTTTTTGCCTGTCACTTGAATCTATCTGCGAACCTCTCTTGATTGTTTCAACCATCTTATCATTCGCTTTTGTGCCAAGGCTTGCCAGGCACAATCGCTTTACTTCATTATGAAACCGCGAAGCAAATGCAAGCGCAACTATTCCGCCCCACGAAGCAGAACATATCGTAACGCCCCTATTAACACCTGTTGCTTTTATAACTTCTCGTAAAATTTCTACCTGTTCATCCAAGGTAACAAAAACAGGGCCTGAAACAACCTTACCCTTGCCCTCATTAGGAAAATCGAAAAGTACTATTCTATAATGCGGGGCATAGCGTAAAATAAATGTATGCCACATTGCCATAGATTGCTGAACGCCATTAAGGCATATAACATGCGGGCCATCGCTCTCATAAATCCGGTAAGGAATCAAAAATCTTCCCGACTCAATTGCTCCTTTTACAATTGCTGCGCCGCCACGCATATATTTAGTAAAATTAGATTTACTAGACATTATTTTTTTAAAGTCTTAAGGTAAGCTTTTCTATCCTGAACCGCCCTTTTAACTCTCATGCCAATTCCAAACCCGCCTAATCCCTCAGCCTCTGCTTTATGGGCTGCGCCGGATGCAATAGCTGCGGCGTCTTTGGCATTATCTCCGTTAGCTATAAGCTCCGCTACCGCGGCCACAGCATTGGTCAATGCCCTGCCGCTTACTTTTTCAACCCACAAATCCATTAAAACAGGTTTTATATCAACTATTGGCGCATTTGACAGAATCATTTTTTTTACGGAACCTTCCGTAACCTTTATAAACTCACTGGACACGCCTTCATTTTTAAGTTCAAGCTTTAATTGCTCAAATGCAGTATTGCTCGGCACGCAATACCCAAAAAAACTAATAGACAAAACGAACATAACAACGATAGCAAATATTGTTTTCATATTATTTAACTATACCTTTTTTGCCGGGGCCTTTTGTGCGGGGAATTTATTTTTCTCTAAGGCCGGCACAAATTTTGTTATTTTATAAAGGAGCAGCTATTTCGGTTATTGTAATACGGGAATTGATAAAGGGCAAGGGGCAAAATAAGTTCTATTTAGTTATTCTTTTGAATTGACTTAAGCAAATTAAGGTGCAAAAATGAATTATGCGATTAATACTGGCGCTTATTATATTCGTTTCCTTTTTGTCCGGCTGCGCTTCTGTCTGGAAGAAAATAACCAACCCATTCAATAAAACTAAGGAATGTAACGATATCTGCGACCCTTACGGCAACTGCGACAGGGTCTGCAAATAACCTGCCTTAAAATCAATTCGCGGTTTCTATCTTTTTCAAAATCTTATCGGCGATTTCCATCATATTTTTTATTTCCGTCATTATTGAATCAAGGTTTTTTTGGCAATCCCAAGCATTAGCAAACATAGTATAAACAATGTCGGTTTCGGGATTGTAATACATAAGCGTCAGATATCCCTCGTGAGCGCCGGCATGCCCAAAACCCGCGTCCGGAGAATATACAATACCAAGGCCATAGGTAGATTCTGTTCCGTCGTCCCGCTTTGACCCCGCCTTCATCATTTCGACAGTTTCTTTTGTAAGCCCGGCTTCAGCCTTAAACAGCTTCCTGCACCAGTTGGCAAGGCTTATCGGAGTTGCAATTATGTTTCCTTCAGCGACATGCGGCGACATATTTGACCTGGTCACTTCTACGCGCTCTCCTGGCATCCAGACATACCCTTTCATAAAAGGCTCGGGCAAAGCCTGGTCCGAACCATTCCATGGAAGGCTTATATCTTTAAGGCCGTTTGGCACTAATAATTCATCTTTGATAAAATCGGCGTAAGGCTTCCCGGAAACTCTCTCGATAATTTTTCCAAGCATGGAATACCCCGTATCTGAATAGTGATAAGTTGTTCCCGGTTTAAAAAAAGATAAGCGATTGCGGGCATTAACGCCAACAGTTCATCAAAAGTAAAAGTGTGATTGGCATCTTTCTTTTCCATATAATCAATGTAACTCTGGTTTACGTAAGGTTGGTTATGTGAAAATTCATTATCCGGGATATTGTTATTTGAAATATCAAA
>JAQVOZ010000040.1 GCA_028702365.1 Candidatus Omnitrophota bacterium
GGCAATAACCTTTACCAACAAGGCTACTATCGAAATGAAAGAGAGGATATTAGAGCTTCTTAAAAAAATTTCCTTAAAAAAATTCTCAAGCAGCGACGAAGAAAAAGACATTTTAAGTTCTTTAGGTTACACCGGTAAAGACTTAAGCGGCAAATGCCAGCTTATAATGGATGAGCTGATTAAGCATTATAATTTTTTCCAGGTTCAGACAATCGATAGTTTTATAAATGCCATTCTTTCCGGATGCGCCTTAAACATTGACCGTTCAGCTAATTTTCAGATAAAAAATGATTATTCGCAGTATCTTGCCTACTGTTTCGATTTAGCGCTCGATGCCGCATCAACCGATAAAGAAATGTATGATTTGCTTGAGGATTTTCTCCAGCATTACCTGTTTGTTGAAAACAGAAACGGCTGGTTTCCCAAAGAAGATATTTTAAAGCTCATTGAGTCTTTGTTTCAGCTAAGCAATAAATACGCGGGTTATTTTTCTCCCTATAAAGGAGAAACAAAAGACTTGATTAAAAAAAGAAAATATATATATGAACTCATGGAAGAGCTTTCCCTGAATTTCCCGCAGGGGCTAAACGCAAACGCCAGCCGTTCAATTAATAATTTCCTGGAACAAAACAGCGGTATATTCGACATAGCTGATTTGCCGGTATGTTTAAGCGCAGATACGCCCCCGATTAATAAAGATAAAGATTGCGAGGCAGATTTCAGCAAAAAATGGAAAAAGATTTCCAAGGAATTAACCGAACTCATTGAGCTTGATTCAACCTCTGCATATAACCCTTACATACGGCTTTTTAACAAATTTCTTTATTTTTTCCATTTAGTTTCAAGAAAAGAAGACATATTATTTCTTGAAGAGTTAAATCATAAGGCACACCTGCTTTTTAGTGAAGAGCTGGGCCTCCCTGAGCTTTATTACCGCCTGGCAACGCGTTTTACACATTATTTAATCGATGAATTCCAGGATACCAGCGAGCTTCAGTGGCGCAATCTCACAGCAATGGTTGAGGACGCGCTTTCTGCCGGCGGCTCGCTTTTTTACGTGGGAGACAAAAAGCAGGCTATCTATCGTTTCCGCGGCGGAGAAGCAGGCCTGTTTGACCTGGTAAAAAATGATTTTTCTCGCAGGTTCACCGTTACCTCTAAGCATCTTGTAAATAATTGGCGCAGCCAAAAGATGATAGTTGAATTTAACAATGAAATTTTTTCAAAAGATAATTTGCGCCGGGCAATTTCTAATAGCGCCATGGGCCAGGAACTGGCAACTGAAGAAAACATCGATGAAATTCTTGAGGTTTTCAAAGATTCTTCCCAAAGCTATCAAGCTGCGAACCAGGAAGGATTTGTGCATATTGAGCGCATTGAAGGAAAAACCAAACAGCAAAACTACGACGCCGTAAGATTGAAGCTACTTACATTGATGAAGGAACTGCGCCAGCGTTTTAGCTATGAAGATATAGCCGTGCTTGCCAGGGGAAATGACGAGGTCGAATTATTAAGCACGTGGCTGCTTAAGGAAAAAATTCCCGTTGAGTCAGAGAAAACTTTAAGTATTGGCGAGCACCATTTGATAAAAGAGATAATTTCATTGCTGCGTTTTCTTAATTCGCCGATAGATGATTTAAGTTTTTGTTCGTTTGCGCTGGGCGAGTTATTTTCTGCCGCAACGGGGATTAAAACCGAAGAGGTAACGGATTTTATTTTTAAACTGCGCAAGGAAGATAAGGCGGGAAATAATCTTTCGCTCTATTTGAAGTTTCGTAATTGCTACCCGGAAATCTGGCAAAACTATTTTGAAGAACTTTTCAAAAATGTCGGATTTATTTCACCGTATGAGCTCGTTACTGCAATCTACGGCCGATTCGAAGTCTTCAGGAATTTCCCAAATCACCAGGCTTTTTTTATGAAATTACTTGAGTTGATGAAATCCAAGGAAGCCGATTATGTTGGGCTCGGGCAGTTTTTATCTTATCTTGAAACAGCTTCAATAGATGATTTATATGTTGATGCCACCCACAGCGATTCGGTTAAGGTTCTAACCATACATAAATCCAAGGGCCTTGAGTTTTCTGTCGTGATTTTACCTTTCTTACGCATAGATATAAGCCCGGAAACCGGAGGCAGGGGCACAAGCTCTTATCTTACGCAAATTGAAGGGAGTAACTTAGGGCTTGTACGTATTACCAAAATTCACCGGCAGTATTCAAAAACCTTAAAAACAATATATGGGCAAAGTTATAAAAAAGCCTGCATTGATGAGCTGAACAATATTTACGTTGCCTTAACAAGGCCTAAGTATGAACTTTATATTTTTATACCGGAGAGAAGCTCAAACGCAGCCAATAAAGCGCTCTATCTTATACCCAAAGAGATAAAAGAAAGAGGCAGAAAAGTTCAATATAATATCCGTAAGAAAGATAAACAGCAGGCAATAATGCCCATGCCTGCCTCCAATTACAAAGACTGGATAAGTTCTCTAGAGAACGAGTTTAAGGGACTTGCCAGCGCTCTTCTTAAAGAAAAAATGCTGGAAGGAAATATTATGCACGCTTTGTTGTCCAGGGTAAATAACTGTGAAAACCGCAACTTTGATGAAATAATAAAAGAAGCGGCTTCTTTTGTAAAAGAGGCTTTCCCCGAGGTTTCTGATTTTTCCAAATATCTGCAAAAACTTTCCGCAATTCTTACAAAAAAAGAACTTAAAGAGTTTTTCTATATTGAAGGAGGAACTATTTTTTGTGAAAAGGAAGTAGCGAATAACTTTGGAGATTTGAAACGAATAGACAGGCTGATAATGAAAGAGAAAGATATTTATGTAATAGATTATAAAAGTTCGAAGGAGAAAGAGGAACAATATTTAGAACAGATAACAGAATATATCGCAATCCTAAAAGATATATATCCAGCACACACAATTAAAGGGTTTTTGCTTTATCTGGATACTATGGATGTCAAAAAGATATGAAAACAGAGCGCGTATTAGTTTATGGCCTTGGCGAAAATATAATCGAAAAACTTGCTGATTATATAATCGAAAATTCAACCAGCTCGCCCTGTGATTTCAGCAGAATCGCCTGTGTTTTTGGCGGCAGGCGGCCGGCTTTATTCTTGCGTAAAGCGCTTGCCCGAAAGCTTAAGAAATCTTTCTACCCGCCTTCTGTTTTTACCATAGATGGCTTTATGGAATATATAACCAAGCCCCGGGGCCCTGTTAAGAAAATAGGAGAATTGGAGGCAGCTTACCTGGTGTATAAAATCGTAAAAACCAAAGCGCCCTATATATTAAAAAACCGGGACAGCTTTTCGCAGTTTGTGCCATGGGCGCAGGAAATAAATTCATTCGTCGAACAGCTTGATTTGGAAGATATATCCGACAGCCGGCTTTTAAACATAGAGAAAAGCGCAAGCATAGGCTATGATGTGCCGTCAAGTATCAATAAATTACTTACGCATATAGTAGATATCAGGAAAAGCTACCATAGAGAGCTTACAGAAAAAAATCTTTTCTCAAGAGGAAGTATCTATCTTAATGCTTCAAGAGAGGTCAAGGAGCGAAGATTTGATGATTTTGATAAAGTTATTTTTTGTAATTTTTTCTATCTGCATAAAACAGAGCTTAATATCTTTAAGGAAATGTATAGCAACGGAAAAGGCGTATTTATATTCCAGGGCTCCGCCAGCGACTGGTCAGTGCTTGCCAAATGTGCAAAGGAAATGAATGTTTCTATAGAGCCGCAAATACACCGCCCAAAATACCAATTATCTCTTTATCAGGGTTTTGACATGCATTCTCAGGTGTGTTTAGTCAGGGAAGTTTTGGAAAAAATAACAGATAAAGAAAAAACTTTAATTTTGCTGCCGCGGCCCGAAAGCCTGATACCGGTGCTTACGGAGGTAACTTCCAGACTTGATGAATTCAACGTTTCAATGGGTTATCCGGTAAAAAGAAGCCCTGTCTATGTTCTTTTTGACGCACTATTCTCCGCGCAGGAAAATAAAAAAGAAGACAAGTATTATGTACGCGATTATCTTAACCTGCTTCGCCATCCGTTGGTTAAGAACTTAAAAATAAGCGAGGATTATGCAATAACACGCGTGATGGTTCATAAAATAGAGGAGTTGATAAGAGGAGATGAAAAAAGCTTGATAGGCGGAAGCCTTTTTTTAAGTTTAGCAGAGATAGAAGCTGAAGAAAAAATTTATACTTTAAGCGCAGAGACGCTAGGCAATATGGGTATAAACATAGAAGAAAAAAAATGTAAAGAGATATTGAAGAAAATCCATGATTTATTCTTCAGAACTTGGGAAGAGATAGATACTTTCATGGATTTTGGCGTAAATTTAGGAAATTTGCTAATAGTGCTTTCTGAAAAAAGCATGATTCAGAAATTTGCATTCAACCTTAAAGTTATTGAAAAGATACAACTAATACGGGAGCAAATGTGTGAGCTCTCTTTCAGCAGGGAAAAATTTAAGCCTATTGAAATCTGGGAAATTTTCCGTAACCGCCTTGAGTCGGAAACTGTTTCCTTTTCCGGCTCTCCTTTGCGCGGCCTTCAGATACTTGGGCTTTTTGAAACAAGGGCGTTACATTTCGAAAATGTGATAGTCATGGATGTCAATGAGTCAATACTTCCGAGATTAAAAATACATGAGCCTCTCATACCGCGCGAGGTAATGATTAACCTGGGGCTTAACCGCCTCGAGAAGGAAGAAGAAATCCAGCGTTATCAGTTTAATTCTCTTATCTGCGGCGCAAAGAATGTGCACCTTGTTTATGAAAAAAATCAGGAAAAAGAAAAAAGCAGGTTCATAGAAGAGCTCCTCTGGAAGATGCAGAAAGAAGCTAAAACGCTTGAGGTAATAAACATTCCAAGGGCTGCATTTAATATTTCTATAGCTGCTTCAGAATTTTTTGCGCCGAAAACAAATGATATGGTAGATTTTTTAAAAACCTGCAAATATTCTGCAAGCCGCCTTAATTCTTACCTTAATTGCCCGATGCAGTTTTACTACCAGTATGTTTTAGGCTTAAGCAAGCAGGATGATCTTCTTGATGAGCCTCAGGCTTCCCATATTGGAACATTTATACATGAACTTCTGGAAAGCGCTTTTATGAAATTTAAAGGGACTAAGCCAATAATTGATAATGATTTTAGAAAATATTTTAACGCCTGTATGGATAAAAAGTTTGAAGAGGAATTAAAGCCAAGGATGAAATCGGATTCATTTCTTCTTAAAAAAATTATTGAAAAGCGCCTTGCGCAGTTTCTTGACAGGGAAGCTGAACGTGGTGTAGAGAGGATAATCTGCCTTGAGGAAAGAAGAGAGGATTCAATTAAAATCAACGGGCAGAAAATGGATTTTGTTTATACCGTTGACAGGATAGACGAGTTCAAGGATAAGAGCATTATAATTATCGATTATAAAACAGGCGGTTCAAACGTAGCCCCTAAAAAGTTGCATGCTTTGGAGTCAATGGAATTAAATATAGAATCCATAAGAGAAGACATAAAATCATTCCAATTACCCCTGTATTATTATTTTGTATCAAAAGAGTTTAAAGATGTGGCTGTGAATGCGCAACTGTATAATATACGTACCCTCGAAAGGAAATCTTTTATCAATGAGGATGAGTTTAAAGAGGCAGCCCGGATAATGCAAATATGTCTTGATGCCCTGGGTGTAGTTTTTTCGGAAATTTTCAATCCGCAGATTCCTTTTGTGCCTAACAAAGAAGAAAGAAAGTGCGAATTTTGCTCTTTCCGGGCGCTATGCAGATAGAAACATTTCTATTCCCAATAACCGCTCTTTAGTGTAAAATATGCATATTTCGGGAGCCTCACAGGGGGAAAGCCCCGCCATTTATCGCAGGCTAGCAATTTCGCCTGCGCATTCCTATCCACCAGGCTTTAAGCCCAGAGACTACCCAGCAGGTTGACAAAAAAGAATAAATATTTACATAAAAAATGAGGTAAAACCATGGAAGAATTAACAGCTTTTAAAAAACTTGGATTATCGGAGAATTGTTTGCAAGCCTTGGAGAAAAAAGGCTTTGAGGAGCCTACTCTTATTCAGGATAAAATTATCCCTCTTTTTCTTGGAAAAGATATTGATATTATCGGCCAGGCACAGACCGGTACCGGTAAAACTGCAGCTTTTGGTTTGCCCCTAATTGAGAAGCTAAAAGCCGGTTCGCGTTATCCGCAGGCGCTTATTCTGGCTCCGACAAGGGAACTCGCTTTGCAGGTGGCGCAAGAGATAAATTCGCTCAAAGGCAATAAGAATTTACAGATTGCAGCTGTTTACGGCGGCCAATCAATAGAGGAACAATTAAGAAGGCTGCATAAGGGGGTTGATATAGTTGTGGGGACTCCCGGAAGAATACTTGACCATCTTCGGCGTAAAAGCCTGAATCTCGCTACCATAGAATATCTTATCCTCGATGAGGCTGATGAAATGCTTAATATGGGTTTTATTGAAGATGTAGAAGAAATCTTAAAACATACAAATAAAAATAAAAGAATATTGCTTTTTTCAGCAACGATGCCCGAGAGGATAGTGAGCCTTGCAAAAAGATACATGAAGGAATATGAAATAATAAGGATCAAAGCGGAACAGCCCACAGTTGCGCTCACAGACCAGATATATTTCGAAGTTCAATATGCAGATAAACTTGAAGCGTTATGCCGCATAGTGGATGTGGAGCATGAATTTTACGGATTGGTTTTCTGCCGGACCAAGATAGATGTGGATGAGCTTGCCAGAAAACTTATAGATAGGGGTTATGACGCGGAAGCTTTGCATGGCGATATATCGCAATTCCAAAGAGAACGCATTCTTGATAAGTTCAAGAAAAAACGAATCAATATTTTAGTTGCTACAGATGTTGCAGCCCGCGGTATAGATATAATTAACCTGACCCATGTCATTAATTATTCTCTCCCGCAAGACCCTGAATCCTACGTGCATAGAATAGGCCGTACCGGACGTGCCGGTAAAGAGGGCACTGCTATAACATTTGTTACACCCGATGAAACCAGGAAACTGATTTTTATAAAGCGCATAGCAAAAACAAATATAAGAAGAGAACGCTTGCCGCAGATTTCCGAAATTATCCGGACAAAAAAAGAAAAAATAAAAGAAAGGCTTGAAGCTATTCTTGGTTCGCAATCTTACATGGATTACTTAAGCCTTGCGGAGGAGATGTTGAAAGAGCAGGATGCAAAGAATGTTCTTGCGTCTTTACTTAAGCACACCTTTGGTGATGAGCTTGATGAAAAAAGCTATAACGAAATAAGGGATGTTTCGATAGACACCAAAGGCAAAGCCCGCCTTTTCGTTGCTTTAGGCAGTATTGACCATATAAATGCGCAAAAACTGGTTGATTTTATAAGAGAAAAAACACGCGTAGACAGCCGTAAAATCCAGGACGTAAGAATCTTTGAAAAATTTTCTTTTGTAACCGTTCCTTTCGAAGAGGCGGAGATAATAGTCCAGACCTTTAAGAGATTAGGCACAGGCAAAAGGCCAATCATTGAGATAGCTAAAGAAAGAAAAGGCCCGAAAGAAGGCCGCAGGAATTTTAGGCACTAAGCAGTGGTTAGTTAAACAAAAAAACGCAGTTTTTCAAAACAAACTACAAACTACCAACCATAAATTACTAAAGTAATATGTTAAAAGCAAAGATAATTGCTACTTTAGGTCCGGCTACCGACAACGAAAGTGTTTTAAGAAAAATGGCATTAGCCGGACTGGATGTTGTGCGCCTTAATTTTTCTCATGGAAACCTTGATGAGCATCTGAAGAGGCTTAAAGCGGTGCGCCTGATAAATAAAAAATACCGCCGCAAAATTTCAATTATGCAGGATTTGGAAGGCTATCGTATAAGAGTAGGTAGAATAGCCGCTCCGATTACTCTTAAAAAGAAGGACATTATTTATATTACAAAAGAAGATATTCTCGGAAACAACCGGGAGATAAGTTTCGATTATAAAGGAAGCTTAAAGGGGATAAGCTGCGGAAATTTAATTTATGCCGATGACGGAAAAATTTCCCTTAAGGTTAAAGATGTAGAAAAGAAAAGACTTAAGGCCGAAGTTGTTTCCGGAGGAATTTTAAAAGAGAAAAAAGGCATAAATATTCCTGACGCCAAACTTCAATTCGAAGCGCTTACCGAAAAAGACAAAAATGATATACAATTTACTATCAAACATAATGTAGAATATGTGGCCCAGTCTTTCGTAAACCGCGCAGAAGATATAACGGTGCTTAGAAATATTTTAACGAAAAATAAAAGCAAAGCAAAAATATTTGCCAAAGTCGAAAGCAAAGACGCGCTTGTTAATATCGATGAAATAATTGCCGCATCCGACGGTATAATCGTTGCGAGGGGGGATTTGGGCGTTTGTCTTCCGATATATAAGGTGCCTGTAATCCAAAAAGAAGTAATAAAGAAATGCAAAATTGTGAATAAACCGGTTGTTGTCGCAACGCAAATGCTTGAAAGTATGATTGAGGAAGAAATCCCAACAAGAGCAGAAGTAAGCGATGTTGCAAACGCTATTTTAGACGGGGCGGATTATCTTCTTGTTTCTTCCGAAACTACCATAGGCAGATACCCGGATAAAGTTATAGAAATGATGAGCAAAATTATAAAATATACCGAAAGTTACAAAGAAAAACAACAAGATTTCTTGAGTTGATAAATGTAACTATATTAAAGAGATGAATACTCTAGTTATTATCAAGCACTGATGGATACTTTAGCCGAAAGAGTAGAGTTGGTTGGTATAGCGCGATATGTATACAAAACAATGGGCCGCGCGATTTGCGATTATGGCATGCTTAAAGATAAAGATAGGGTGCTTATTGCAGTTTCCGGAGGCCTGGACAGCCTTTCTCTTCTTAAGCTTTTTATGATGCGCAAGGCGCGTATACCTATAGATTTTGAGATAGTTGCCTGCTTCGTTGATGCAAATTTTATAAAAGTAGACAAAAATATATTGATAAAATATTTTGATGCAAACGCAATAAAATACGTCACAAAAGAAATGACAATTCCCAAAGAGGAGATAAGCTGTTTCTGGTGTTCCTGGAACAGGCGCAAGGCGCTTTTTGAAACTGCCCGGGAATATAAATGCAATAAACTTGCTTTAGGCCATAACCTCGATGACATAAATGAGACAACTTTAATGAACTTGTTTTTTAACGGAGAAATAACTACAATGCCGCCAAAGGTAGAATTATTCGAAGGCGCACTAACAGTTATCAGGCCTTTA
>JAQVOZ010000041.1 GCA_028702365.1 Candidatus Omnitrophota bacterium
CTATTCCGAAAATGACTGCGGTAATTAAATTCATAAGGAGATTATACTATAAATCTTATTTAAATACAGCCCCTATCAAAAATTATAAACGAATGTAAACACGGCCGAATCGTCAGCATCTGCATTTTCGCCAATTATGATACGCTGATACGCAAGGAGCATTTGAATTTTTTCATTTGACCAGCCGAGACCGGGAGATATCGTCGTTTCTTTCTTGTCAGAATTAGGCACAAAAGTGCCTTCCTCTCTTTTATCTTGCTGGAGCAGATTATTAACCTCAAAAATGAAATTCATATTATCTGTAAAAAAATATTCCAAGGCTATATCGCAATTAAAATACCTGCCATACCTTGTTTTTACGCTGTCGACTTTGGTTTCCAGGGGAAAATTATATATTAAATCTGCGTGCAGCATAAAAGGCTTTAATTTTTTTGTAAGAATAACGCCGTAGCCATGTTCATAAGACCCGCCGCCGGTCGTTGCGCCCATTGAGTCTGTGCCAAGCTTGTCGGGATTAAGGTGTTGAAATTTTACCGTTGGAAAGTTGATTTGGAATAATCCGTTTAACGAAGGCATGAAGCCGCTATCCTCAATGGGGCAGTAACGCAGAAAAAGGAAACTATCTCCTAAGCCCTCAGAATGAGCCGTAGCGCCTGATTGTTTTATATAATTTTCCTGATATAAGGTTTGCGCATCTATTTCAAAATGTTCGGTTATTCCATATTCCAGAAAAAGCTGCTGTTGGTATTGATATTTTTTGTCGCCACCCCGTAAAGAATTATAGCCGCCATCCGAATTGAATGTTCCTCTTGTATGATTATAGAAAAAAAATGGCTGCGCCACGAATTTAGCCCTGCCGCACAAAGGTGCAGTCCATGTTATGACGGGGCCTGTTGAATATGGATTCCAGGAAGAACCTTCTTCTTTTATAGCTTCTTGGCTTTGAATTTCTGCAGAAAAACAGGAGGGGGAAAAAGAAAGAAATACAGTTATGCAAGCAAAAAATAAAACAGGGCAGGAATTTTTTAGATAGATTTTTATAACTTCCAAAAATTTCCTGCCCATAACGTAACCGTATGCTATCGTATCTGCTTTTATGCCTGAGTGTGCTGTAATTTCAAATTATGCTTATAGTACAAAAGCGCACCAAGCCAGAAAATAAAAATCGAAACGGTAATCACTGCCCCAAGCAATAAATCTTTAATGATATCACCGGAAATAAGGAACAATTCTCCATTCCAAAGGTGGTCAATTACGCCGAAAAGCGCACCGCCCCAATATAGAAGCGAAAGCCACCATACCTTTATGCTTTTTGTCTTACCCCACACTAAAGAACTTACAATTGCACCTGCAACTGGCCCTGCGTAACACATGTTATACCTCCGTTTTTTATATTCGAAAGTTACACTAGAAACGTTTGTTTATCGTAACATTCGTAGCCTATAGTAAAATCCCTACAAGTATTCTGTAAACACAGATAATAGCACCAAACAATTTACTGTCAATAAGTTTTGACTTTCCTGTCGCAAAGGCTCACAACGACGAGAATAATCATTGAAGCAAAAAATCCGATAAGATTTGAAGGGTATCCAGGAATTTTAATCTTAAAGAAAAGCCAGATTATAATTCCTCCCAAACTGGAGGCTAATGCGCCTTTTGCAGTTGCCCTCTTAAAATACACACCCAATATCATTGGCGCTGCAACGCCAACAAGCAATATACCCCATGATTCCTGACAAAGCTTGTAAATATTTTTAAAATAAAGTGCGAGCATAAGAGAAAATATACCAATCAGGGGCACGCTCCATTTACACCAATTAAGCTTGTCCTGTTCTGTTGTATCTTTTTTAATAAGCGGCAAAATATTATGCCCGATAATGCTTGATGGCGCAAGCAAAGCGCTGTCAGCAGAGCTCATGATCGCGGCAAGCAAAGCCCCGACCATAACCATAATCAACACAGGAGAAAGATATTTAAGCGCCATATCTACAAGTATTGTTTCGCCGGAACTGCTCGGCATTGCCAGCCTGCCGAAAATACCAATCAATACCGGCAATAATCCGATCATTACGTAAAAAATACCTGCCAATATAGACGACCAGCGCGAAACAGTAAAGTTTTTTGCAGCCATGGTCCGCGCAAAAAGGTCTTGCGCAGGCAAAGACCCAATGCCTACCATCATCCATGCCTGGAGATACCACAGCCAATCAAGCGTTGAGGTATTTCTCGGATAGAAATAGAAAAATTCCGGCGGTGTGCGGGAAATAACAGAAGAAAACCCCCCCAAACTTTTAACGAGGACGGGAAAGATTATCAAAAGCCCGGCAACAAGTATTAACATTTGAAAAAAATCAGTTATCGTATCGGCCCACATTCCTCCCATATAAGCGTAGATAAGCACAACTGCCGTTGAAAAAATAATAGAAAGCATAATAGGAAATCCCGTCAATGAATTTAAAATATATCCGAAAGCGATAAGCTGTGCCCCTATCCAGCCAAGATATGCAGGTAGATACATTACAGATAAAAAACATGCAGCAGTTATTCCATAACGCTCCTTAAAAAAATCAACGATTGTTTCGTAATTTTTCTTTCTAAAATGTTTTGCAAAAAATAATCCGGAAATTACCAGGCAAACGCCCGCGCCGAAAGGATCCGCTATAACACCGAGAATGCCTTTATTAAAAGCTGTGCCTGAGGAACCCATGCAGGTTTCTGCTCCAAACCAGGTTGCAAAAATTGTCCCTATCGAAAGTATCCAGCCAAGACGGCCTCCTGCGACAATATAGTCCCTTTCGGTTTTTATCCACTTACGCGTCCAGAAACCAACTGCAAGGCTTATAAAAACATAAAAAGAAACGCCAGCGAGTATCAAAAATTGTGTTTGCGTCATTGATGGCCCATCATTGGCGGCATTTAAAATTTGTATATTATTTAACTATTCTCCCGCCAAAAGCAATTACTTTGTTTTTTATTTCCTTATTATCTTTTACCGCTCCGGAAATTCCCGCATTAGGGACAAGCAGTGATTCAAATTTCATTCCGGTATATTCTGCAGTCAAAACAAACGGTTTCTCTAATGCATCCAGCCCAACATCCTCAAAAGCACTTGCTATAAGAACTAAAGTTTTGCCTTTTAGGACAGTTTGCATCGTTTTAGCTTCATTGTTCCATTTATACAACGAAAACATCCTGTCAAAAATAAGCTTAAGCTGCGCGCTTGCTCCAAAAAAATAAAGAGGCGTTGCCATAACTATAATATCTGCTTCGGCCATTTTTCTAAGAACCGGCTTCGCCTCATCATCGACTACACATTCATATTCTTTAAGTTTTTGACACGCACGACAGGCCAAGCAGCCATTGGATTTATATTTTAAGAAAGCTGTGTGAATAATTTCGATAGCGGGGTTTTTAGTCCTTAGGCCTTTGCAAAACCAGTCTACGAGTATGGCGGTATTACCGTTCTCTTTGGGACTTCCTAAAAGTATCAATATTTTTTTAGCCATATGCCTTGCAAGAATACCAGAACCATTAAACAGCCAAAAGTTTTCCGCTTTTAAGAAAATAAAGATTGAACGACTTTAGAAAATCCCCCTATCTTGCTGAATCTTCGGAATAATACCCATTCCTGCTTTAAATTACGATAATTTTACTTTATATGACGCTCTTAACGGCGGGGTGTTTGCGCAAAGAAACGTATATATTGTTACGCTCTTCTTCCGTGATTACAATCGTTTTAAGCGAAAGGGAAATATATTTTCCTTCCTTGCTTATATTCGAAAAGGACAAGGTATGTTGCTTAGTCTTAATGATTTCAGAAACAGCCCTATATAATTCTTCTTCGTCAAGGCCGATTAGCCTGTATTCCCATTCGCAGGGATAATTAATTTTTGGATGGTTCATTTATTCCCGCTTTCGAGATACTTGAAATGGTAAGTTGCCTTTAACAACCTTTCAAACAATTTTGAATCACGTATAACCACCGGAGACGTGTCAATGAGCTTGGAAAGGCCCTCCCATATTCCGAACCAGCCCAGCGGCATAAGAATAATACTTGATATCTGGAGCGTAAGTTCGCTTAAAAACTTAAAATACGTTGCCAGAGTCAAAAAACTCAATGAACAAATACCGACAATAAAAAATATAAGCCCCCGGATACGAATAATAGCAATAACTTTATTTTTTTGTAAAAATTTATAACGGAAATGCTTTCTAAGCCGGTTTGTAACCATCCGCTCAGATTCTTCATTCTTTAGCAAAATCGGGGCATAAATTGTGATTATGAAATCTCCGGACTGCGTTTCTTTATAACGTTTCTTTAACTCATCTATAAAGTCTCCGGAAACCGTGCGCTCGCTCAAAGGCCTGGGGTCAAAATCGGAAAAAATATCATCCCAGGTATCAATAACAACGCCTATTTCTCTTAAATCCTGAACCCTTTGCTCCGCTCTTTTTTTTGAATCATCAGTCATTTTACACCGCCTTTGACAAAAACACCGTGTAGGTAAATATTATAGCAGAAATAATAATATGGCTAAGATTTTTTACAGAAAGGCTATTTACCGTTATTAGCGTTGTTTAATGCCAGGGAAAGGATTTTTTGGATAAGCTTGCCGTACGAGATATTTGCTTTATCTGCTGACTGGGCTATTTCATCATCTTTTGCAAGGCATGGATTAGCATTTACTTCAAGGGCATAAATTCTTCCGTCGGCAGAAACCCTCATGTCAAAACGGGCATAGGAATTCAAATTCAATGCGCGGTAAGCAGTCTTACAGATATGCGTAAGCTTTTTTTCAAGGCCTTCCGGCATATTATTGGCAAAAACATTTTGTATCCCCCATTTTTTCCGGTATTCATCGTCCCATTTTGCCTTATAGGTTGCTATTTTACTTTCGGGGTCACTGATTTCCCCGAATTTCATTTCTCTTATGGGTAAAACTTCAAGTATTTTATGGCCGATAACGCTTACATAAAATTCTCTGCCCGGAACATATTCTTCAACTATTGCATCCATGTTCATTTTTTCGTGGATAAATTTTATCCTTTCAAGGCATGCAGCTTCATTGTCCACGACTGACGCCTGTGATATGCCAACGGAAGCCTCCTCGCACAAAGGTTTTACTATCGCAGGTAGCTTCGGCCTCTTAATTGACTTAAGTTTCCTGTTTTTATGGAAAGTATGGAAGTTAGGCACGCGTATCTTATGAAAACTCAAAATCTTTTTGCTTAAAGCTTTGTCGTTACAAACCAAAAGCGCTGCCGGATTCGCGCCGGTAAAAGGGACGTTCAGCATCTCAAGCAACCACGCAGCATTTCTTTCAAGATTTGTTTTTTTTCTAAATCCTTCCATTATGTTAAAAACAACATCCGGCTTATTCTGGCGTACTTCCTCTATAAGAATGCTTGCATCGTCATACACTCCAAGCAAACTGACTTCATGGCCATTTTCTAAAAGCGCCTCATACACGTTAAGCTGAGTATCCCAGTCCGGCTCCTTAAATTCTTTTGCAAAATCATAGCCTCGCGCGGTTACATAAGGACAATCAAAAACCAGTAAAACTTTCAGTTTTTTATCCATTTTTCCCCCTGAAACTGCCGGTATTTACATAATTCATTATAAGCGCAGTAACATAAATCGATATTTTAAGTATTGCCTCCTGTTCGGATATCGGGTTTAGCAAACCCAAGTGCTTGCACCTATTTATCAAAGTTTCAAGCAAAGTATTGATTATGAATTTTTTTTCTCCGGTCCAAATTGAAACATTATCGGAAATGTTATTCTTATATTTTTTTATTATAGCATATGCGTAAGGCAGCTTTACATCATCCTTGTGGCTATGAGAAAATATTTTTGCCAAATTGGCATCATGGAAATCGGGAAATTCTTCGGCTAAATTGCGTCTTTTCTTTTTATAATAATTTTTAAGAGTAATATCCAGCGAAGAAGCTTTGCGGTATTTTTTACCGTTTTTAACCAACGGCGGTTTGTCTTTAATTCCCAGCATTATCTCTTCGATATATTGAAGCTTTTCTACCGCTTTCCAGCCTTTATACTGATTGCGCCAGTCAAGATTAGGCGATAGCCAAACG
Organism: Candidatus Omnitrophota bacterium; assembly: GCA_028702365.1. Classification (GTDB taxonomy): domain Bacteria; phylum Omnitrophota; class Gorgyraeia; order Duberdicusellales; family 4484-171; genus JAJYOP01. Next base: position 6,094 of record JAQVOZ010000041.1, read on the forward strand.
GCAAAAGTTTCGGCAAAATCTTCGTCAGGATGGCATTGAGCGTAATATTTTTCCAGGTGCCTTACAAAGCTTTTACTGTAAGGCTTAAATCTGTAAGCATCTGCGTAAGCTTTGGAAAATTGCCCGAATATTTTTTTCCAATCCTGAGATTGGTACAATTTATAGGCATAGTTTATGGCATGCCCTGCTTCATGACGTAAAAGCTGCATACACCAGGCCTTTGTTTCTCCCTCCGCCTCAAGCATCATCTTTTTTTCAAGTTTTATAAGCGCAGGGTGGGCTAAATAAAATGGTATACCGACTTGGGGGTCCTGGTCAGGAGCAAACCATTCATCGGCCAAGTAGCATACCGGTTTAAATTTTATGCCTTTTGTTTCAAGTTCCTGATAAAGTTCTTTAACGCAGTCGGAAAGCCAAGTGCCTTCCATGCTTAGAGGCAGGTCTTTTATGCGAAGGCTGAGAAGATCTTCCTCCGAAACAACAGCTAAATCAATTTTTTCCTTTGATACCATTCTTACACCTGAATAGACACGTAAAATTATCCAAATATAATTTTACCATGACCACGGGGTATCCGCACTATTTTTCTATCTTTTTATTCGTATCGCAAAGCTTCAATCGGATCAAGCCGGGAAGCCTGACGGGCAGGCCAAAGGCCAAATACCACCCCTACTATCAAAGAAAAAACTGTAGCAAGGATTACTGAAGATACAGAAACTTTTACCGACCAACCCGAAATTAAACCTATCAATACGGATACGCTGCCGCCGAGCATGACACCGGCCAAGCCTCCGATAAATGACATCAATATAGCTTCAATAAGGAATTGCGTCATAATATCTTTATTGTTGGCCCCAATTGCCTTACGCAGACCTATCTCACGCGTTCGTTCAGTTACCGATACAAGCATAATATTCATAATACCTATTCCGCCAACCAAAAGAGAAATAGCGGCAATCGCACCAAGCAAAATAGACATTGTTTGCGTGGTAGACTCAAGGGTTTTTTTAATATCGGACATATTACGAATCTGAAAAGAATCTTGCTGGTCTTCGGTAATCAAGCGGTGTTGTTTTATGATAAGCTTACGAATCTTTTCTTCGGCGGCATCAATTGTGTCCGGACTTAATGCTTCCACATAAAAAGAATCAATATATTGCTTGCCGAATATCCTGTACATTGCTGTAGTTACGGGAATGACAACAGTATCATCCTGATCCTGCGGGCCGGCCGAACCTTTTTCAGGTAAAATGCCTATAACTTTAAAATTAATCAAATTTATTTTTATGGTTTCACCAATAGGATCAGATGCCCCAAAAAGCTCTTTTACTACGGTAGTACCAAGAAGAGCTACCTTATTTCTCATTTTCACTTCTTCTTCGGTAAAAAATCTTCCGACGGTAGGTTCGGCTGAACGTAACTCTGCATAGCTTACCCCTACACCTTCTACCTGCGTGTTCCAGTTATTATCCGCATAAACCAGCTGCGCCCTGTTTCTTACCGAAGGGCTGACACCCTTTATACAATCTCTGAGTTTTTCAATTGCCTCAAGGTCCTGAAAAGTAAAACGCGTGGTTGTCCCGGATTCCAAACTCACCCCTCCTGACCTATGCGCGCCGGCTCTTATAATAAGCAGATTTGAACCCAGCGAAGATAATTGTTTTTCAATTGATTCCTGCGCTCCCTGGCCGATTGCGAGCATCGCAATCACCGCAGCAACACCGATAAGAATGCCAAGTATAGATAGAAATGCGCGCATTTTATGCGATAGCATCGCAGAAACCGCCTGCCTTAGATAATCAAAAAATTCTATGCCTTCTTTTACCGCGCTATCGGATTTTTCCAGAATACCTTTGATTAAATTTTCTGATTTAGGAAGCGCTGTTTTCGAATTTCTTGCCTCCCCTGGAGTAGCTCTATCGGAGATAACCCGCCCATCACGCATTGTAATGATTCTTTTAGCATAAGCAGCAATTTCATTTTCGTGGGTTACGACAATTATAGTTTTACCTTTTTCATTAAGCTTTTTTAAAATGTTAATTATTTCTTCTTTGCTTTTTGAATCAAGATTTCCGGTAGGTTCATCGGCAAAAATTATCGGCGGATCATTGACCAGGCTTCTGGCTATAGCAACTCTCTGCTGCTGGCCTCCGGACATCTCATTAGGCTTATGCAACATTCTATCTTTTAAGCCGACTTCTTCTATCTCTTTCATAGCCCTGTCTTTTAAATGCCTTTTTCCGGCATAGATTAACGGCAATTCGGCATTTTCTAACGCTGACATTCTCGGCAACAAATGAAACTGCTGAAAAACAAAACCAACTAACCGGTTTCTGACTAAAGCAAGTTCTTTATCTGTAAGTTTTGTTACATCTTCGCCGCCAAGAGAATATTCGCCTGAATCGGGACGATCTAGGAACCCCAATACATGCATCAAGGTAGATTTGCCAGAACCAGAAGCGCCCATAATTGCAACAAATTCTCCCGGCAAGATTCTCAGAGAAACTCCGCACAGGGCTTCCACCTTAACATCACCCATTTGGTAAGTTTTATACAAATTTCTAGTTTCAATCATTTTTATGGCGGGCCGCTTTGGCCTTTCCTTGAACTTGGCATCTTAGGTAAAAAAGGGTTGCTTCCCGTATTACCGTTACTCGGAAAAACATATTTTTTTGTCGTAATAATTATCGTGTCGTTAGCAGTTACGCCGGAAATAACTTCGTAATTTTTATCATCTGTAATACCCAATTCAACTACGCGCTTAACAGGGTTTATACTTCCTGCCTGTTTTAATAAAACATAATTCTCGTTCTTATCTTTATGAACCGCGACAACCGGTATAAGCAAAGCATTTTCAATGCTTAAAACCGTAAAATCCACGGTTGCGTTCATACCGGAACGGAAAAATTTCGGCGCACTCTCTGAGACAAGGTCAACTTTATATATAGTCACATTGTTTACCGTCTCGGATTCATAATAAATATGATCAACACTTGCATTTATCTTGGTATCCGGATAAGCATCGAGGCTGATAACAGCTTTTTGTCCTTGCTTAACTTTTCCAATATCTGTTTCATCTACCTGCGCCCGCACAATAAGGCGGTCCGACAGAACGACCACGCTGTCAGAGGTAGTTACGGTTTGCCCTGCCTGAGTTGTAGCTACTATTACCTCTCCATCAATCGGTGCAAGCAAAGGAA